>NZ_AJFC01000185.1:0-32326 GCF_000256505.1 Rhodococcus sp. P14
ATCCGCGAGACGAAGAAGTCGCGCAGGGCGCCCTCCACGAGATCGGGGAACAAGGCGGTGGGCACGGGTTCGGATCCGGTGAACAGGGCGTCCTCCTGGTCGTGTGTGGAGCGGCCCGTCGGGCGACGGCGGGGGCGGCCCGATCGCGCGACGAAACGCGCCGAGTCCACCCGCGCCCAGCCTATCCGGCGGCCGGGGGGCTTGCCCCGGTTCGGCCCGCTCCGACGTGCCCCTATGCTGGTCGGGTGACATTCGATTCCGACAGCGGGCCGGTCGGCGGTGGAGAATCCCGTACGCCGTCGGTGGTGGACCGTCTCCGTGCGCCCCGCGGCGCACGCATCCCGTTCTCGGTGGAGTTCTCCCCGCCGCGCGACGCCGACGCGGAGGCGCGCCTGTGGCGCGCCGTGCGCGAGTTCGAACGCCTCGGCCCGGCCTTCGTGTCGATGACGTACGGAGCGGGTGGTTCCACCCGGGACCGCACCGTGCGGGTCACCGGCCAGCTGGCGCAGGAAACCACGCTCCTGCCGGTCGCGCACCTGACCGCCGTCGGGCACAGCATCGACGAACTGCGCGCCATGGTCGGTGCCTACGCCGATCGCGGTATCACCAACATCCTCGCGTTGCGAGGTGACCCGCCGGGCAATCCGCTGGGTGAATGGACCCGGCATCCGCAGGGGCTCGAGTACGCGGAGGAACTCGTCCGTTTGGTCCGCGACCTCGGTGACTTCCATGTGGGGGTGGCGTCGTTCCCCGAGGCGCACCACCGCTCCCCGGACCTCGAGCACGACACGCGGTATCTCGTCCACAAGCTGCGCGCGGGCGCCGAGTACTCGATCACCCAGATGTTCTTCGACGTCGAGGACTACCTGCGACTGCGGGACCGGGTCGTGGCCTACGATCCGGAGCAGGGAGCCAAACCGATCATCCCGGAGATCATGCCGATCACGTCATTGCGCACGGCGCGGCGCAGCCTCGAGCTGTCCGGGTCGAAGCTGCCGGCCACCCTCGAAGAGCGCCTCGTCCGGGCCGCCGGGAACGGCCCGGAGGAGGACCGTGCCGCCGTGCGGGAAGTGGGCATCGACGTCGCCACCGAGATGGCGGAGCGGCTCATCGCCGAGGGCGCGCCCTGCCTGCACTTCATCACCCTGAACTTCGCGCGGGCCACCCGCGAAGTGCTCGCCCGTCTCGGCATCGCGGTGCCCACGGCGGTCTGACCGGACGCTCGGAGCGGGGCACTCAGGGCAGGGGCACTCAGGGCAGGGGCACTCAGGGCAGGGGCACTCAGGGCAGGGGCACTCAGGGCAGGGGCACTCAGGGCAGGGGCACTCAGGGCAGGGGCACTCAGGGCAGGGGCACTCAGGGCAGGGGCACTCAGGGCAGGGGCACTCAGGGCAGGGGCACTCAGGGCAGGGGCACTCAGGGCAGGGGCACTCAGGGCAGGGGCACTCAGGGCAGGGGCACTCAGGGCAGGGGCACTCAGGGCAGGGGCACTCAGGGCAGGGGCACTCAGGGCAGGGGCACTCAGGGCAGGGGCACTCAGGGCAGGGGCACTCAGGGCAGGGGCACTCAGGGCAGGGGCACTCAGGGCAGGGGCACTCAGGGCAGGGGCACTCAGGGCAGGGGCACTCAGGGCAGGGGCACTCAGGGCAGGGGCCTGTCCTTCCAGCCGAGCCGGCCGGTGCGTCGCGCACGGAGCGAGTCGATCGCCAGCGCCGCGAACGCGCACACCCCGAACGGGTGGGTGCAGCCGGCCGCCACGTCGGACCGGTCGGGGCTGCCGCGTTCGGTCGCCCGGGCCACGGTCCGGGACACGATCGCCGCGGCGGTGCCCACGACCCCCCAGCGCCGGGCCGGTCCGGGACCGAGAACAACCGCCACGGGCGGCAGCACGTAGGTCACCGCGGCAGCGACGAGCACCGCCGCGGACCCGGCGGGGGAACCGAATGCCGACCACAGCCAACGCGTGTATCCGGCGCGCAGCGGCGCTGCGCCCTCGTACATACGGCAGGACGCGAGGTTGCCGGCCGCGGCCACCATGGTGCGCCGTCCGGACCGGCGCAGAGCCCGGGCGAGGTCGAGGTCCTCGGTGGGGCTGGCCGCGACGGCGACGTGTCCGCCCACGGCGGCGTACGCCGACGCGTCGAACACCAGGAACTGACCACACGAGACCGCCATCGACGGTCGGTTCGAGCGGTGGGACACCGCGATCGGCAGCGTCGCGAACCAGGACCAGAACAGCAGCGGCTGTACGAGGCGTTCGGCGGCGGACCCGGCCTGCTGGAAGGGCCACGGGGTGAGCAGGTGGGCCCGGCGGTCGCGCAGCACGGTCACCGCGGCCGCCACTGCACCCGGGGCCAACCGCACGTCCGCGTCGACGAAGGCGACCACGCCGGACGGATCGGTGGCCGCGTAGGCACGTGCGCACGCCGCGGCCTTGCCCGTCCACCCGGGGGGTGGTGGCGCGGTCGAGCGGATCACCGTGACGCGGGGATCGTCCCCGGCCGCGAGCCGGGCCGCCTCGGTCGTGCCGTCGACCGAGTCGTCGTCGAAGATCACCACCCGCAGCCGGCGCAGACCGCGCTGGGCGCGCAGATCCGCGACGAGCGGGGGCAGGCGACGGGCTTCGTTGCGGGCGGGGACGATCACCGTCACCGGTTCGTCGACGACAGCGCCGGGGGCGAGCCTGGGCAGGGTGAGGCGATTGGCGACAGCCACGGCGGCTCCCAGTGTCGCGGCGACGGCCCCGGCACGGACGACGCCGACCAGCGCCCGCATCGCCTACGACGCCGTCGCGTCGTCGCGAGCTCGCCGCGGGGGAGCGGGGTTGCGGTTCATCCAGGCGAGCGCTCCGATGATCGCCGCGACACCCGTCGTGACACCGGCGACGATGCCTGCCCAGCCGGCGAATCCCCTGGTGTTCGGATCGGCGTAGCGGACCTCGGCGCGCAACGTGCTCACCTCCCCGGCCGGCAGCTTCCACGTGACGATCGAATCGGAGTCACGGTTGCCGTTGGTCGTCGCGACCCGGGCCGGGAACGCGATCGTGATCTGCACGTCGGTGCCCTGGACGGGTACCGACTCGAGGTCGACCTTGCCGTTGACGCTCACCAGGTCGCCGGCGCGCTGCAGCGCGAGCTGGAAGGTGCCCGAGGTCTGGTCCGACATCGACCCCAGCTGTTGCACGTCCCCGAAGCTCAGATCACTGAAGAACACCTGACTACCGACGTACCCGTCCTGGTCGTACTCCTGCACGCGGACCTTGCCGGCGAGCGAGTCGGGAGCCGTCAGTTGCGGTCCCTTGTCGTTCTCGTCGGCGGGGATCGTCGCGGCCACGATCTGCCCGGAGACGCGGTCGTCGGCCGAGACCCCCATCGTCGCCTGCACCCGCAGGCACCCGGCGAGGACAGGGACGAGCAGGAGCAGGAGCGCCGCCGCCGCGAGGGACCGGCGGCGGGAGCGGGGCGAGGTGGGCGGCTGCACAGCGACATCGTGCCAGGAGCGGGGGGACGTGTCAGACGCGAGCCCCTACCCCGGCGCGTCGCCGCAGGGACCACAGCAGCGGGACGCCGAGCGTACTCATGACCGCCGCCCCGTAGAGAGCCGAGTACTTCAGCTCGGGTACGCCCAGGAAGACGCTGTGGGCGAGCGCGGACCCGAGCCACGTCCACAGGAACAGCACCAGTGGGACGGTGTCGGTGCCCGGCTGCACCGGTCCGGTCCGGTCGAGCAGATCCAATCCCACGGCCATCAGCGTGGCGACGACGATCCAGCCGAGGTAGTTGGTGAGCGGGATCTGCTCGAGACCGGGCAGGCCGCCGCCGTTGCACCAGCTCCACTGACCGTCGGAGACCATCTGCGGATCGAGGTACAGGTCCCAGCCGACCATCCCCACCGTGGTGAGTGCGATGCGGGTCACCCGCTCGCGGTTCCCGTCCGGCCGCGAGATCCCGCCGCGCCCGGCGAGCAGCGAAGCCACGTACCAGACCGGGTACATCCCCGCCGTCCAGGCGAGCGGCACCACGAGGGGCACGTCGAACAGCGCGGGACCGAGCCGGTCGACGGCGTATGCGTAGCAGCCGTACGGGTACCCGGTCGCCGTGCCCACCACCTCGGAGGCGAAGCCGACACCTGCCGTGATCGCGAAGAATCCGGCGGTCCAGACCGGGCCGCGTCGCGTCGCCGCGTGCGCGAGCCCGGCGGCCGCGAGGAGGGTGACCACGGCGACGGTGACGAGGTCGCGGGCCTGGCCGGAGGTCAGCGGGTAGGCGATCTGCGCGGCGATGGCACCGCCGGCGAGAACGACGGGAAGCCGGTTCATCGACGCCACCGCCCCAGCGCACGGCGCACCGGGCCACCCGCGGAATCGGCGAGCGCGCGCTGCGCGGCAGCGCGTCCGCTCGCGCCGGAGACCCCGCCCCCGGGGTGGGTGGACGCGCCGGTCAGATAGACCCCGTCGGCGCCCGGGACCCGGTGCCCGGACAGCTCCGGCAGCGGCCGCCACATGAACATCTGGTCCAGCGACATCTCCACGTGCATGACATTGCCGCCGAGCAGGCCCAGTTCGCGTTCGATCTCGTGCGGCGTCTGGATGTGCCGGTGCCGGACGGAGCCGGCGAAGCCGGGCGCGAACCGCTCCATCTCGGCGACGATCCGATCCGTCTCCGACTCGGCCAGCGCGGACCACTGCCGGCCGCCGGAGAGCCGGTACGGGTGCCACTGCGACCACAGGGTCACCTGGTGTTCGCCGGGCGGGGCGATCGACGGATCGAGCGCCGTGAAACTCATGGCCAGCACGGCCGGTCGCGGCGGCAGTTCCCCCGCCAGGGCGGCGCCGTGCGCGAGGCGGAGCCGGGCCCGGTCCTCGACGAGCAGCTGCAGACCGCGCACGGTCTCGGCGGCATCGGCGGGACCACTCGGATACCGGGGCAGCGCGTCGGTCGCCAGGCGTACCACCATGCCGATACCCGGACCGACGCGGATCCGTCGCCGCCACGCGTCGAGGCGGGCGCGGTCGAATCCGCCGCGTTCGAGCAGATCGAACGTGGTCAGCACGTGACAACCGGCGATCACGGCGCGCGCGGTGACGACCCGTCCGGAATCTGTGCGGACCGCCCAGCCGTCCCCGGCGCGGCGGATCTCGGTGACGGCGTCGCCGAGCGCGACGACGCCACCGTCGGACCCGAGACGGGCGGCCAGGGCCTGCGTCAGCGCGCCGCTCCCGCCGATCGCCCGGCCGGGCGGCAGGGTGTGCATCAACGCCGCGACGCCGACCATGGGTGCGGTGCCGGGCTCGGACATCGGGGGCCCGGACTGGGCGCCGAACCAGGCGAGGGCGGCTTTGAGCGGTTCGTCGTCGAAGTACTCGTCGAGGAGGGCGTCGCCGGTGCCGAGGAACTGGCGGGAGAGGTCGCTACCGCCGCTGCCGGTGTCGAGACCCCAGAAGGACGAGAGCAGGTGCCGGCCGGTCGGCGGCGCCGAGAACGAGCGCATCACGCGGGCGCTGCGCGGACCCCACACCGTCACGAAGCGGCGGTAGGCGTCGGCCTCGCGTGGACCGCACGCGGCCTCGACGGATCGGCACGTGCGGTCGAGATCGCGATGGAAGACGATCCCCGGGCGGTCGCTGCCCGCCGGGGCGGGAGCGAACGCCCACGGGTCGCAGTCGACATAGTGCAGGCCGTGCGCGGCCAGATCGAGTTCCTCGACGATGCCGGTGTGCCGGATCATGACGTGCGCCGACGAACCGCGGTCGACCGCGTGCCCCGGGAAGCGTTCCACGGTCGACACGGCGCCGCCGAGTACGGTGTCCCGCTCGAGCACCTCCACGGACCGGCCCGCGCGGGCGAGGTAGCACGCGCTCACCAGGGCGTTGTGCCCGGAACCCACTACGACCGCGTCGATCACCCTGTCCACGCTACGGACCTTCGAGCGGAAGGTCCCGGCCCAGGACGGCGAAGGGACGGGCGTCCCCGGTGAACCGGAAGTGGCGGACGACGTCGCGGAACCCGAATCGCCGGTACAACCGCCAGGCCCTGTTGTCCTCGCCGGGTGCCTCGGGAGTCGACAGCAGCACCGTGCGCTCGGGACGGTCGCTCAGCAGCCGGCGCAGGAGCGCCTCGCCGATACGGTGACCCTGGGCGTCCGGCCGCACGTGCAGCTCGGTCAGTTCGAAGTAGTCGCCGAGGACGGCGTCGATCGTCTCCGGGGGGTAGCCGGCGTGGCGCATCCCGGTCCGCACCTGCTGGTTCCACCACTGGTGTGGTGACCCGCAATAGCCGTAGGCGATCGCGACGAGCGTCGACGGCTCCTCCGGCAGAGCCGCCGCGACGGCCTTCCATCCCGGGCGGGCGGAGTGTTCGGACCACATGGGCGCACGGTGGTACTCGGTGCCGCGCGGGTATCGCATGGCGGCCACGTAGATGGGCAGCACCTCGGGCAGTCGCGCGCGGAACTCGGCGGCGGAGAGATCGACGACGATCGGTGCCGCGCCCCGCGGGGTCGCATCCGTACTCATGACGGGGACTGGACCGCCTTCCCTTGACTGCGTGTCGGTAGGTGCAGCTATATTGAATACGTCGAACGGATGTTCGATACCGGGGATCCGGTGATGTTCGAGGGAAGCGAACATCACCGGATCGTCGGGGCCGTGACCCGGCCGGTGCCCGGCGGGGTGCAGGGAGGTGTTCGGAATGATGACCGCGGCACGAACCACACAGTCCGCTGCCACACCGTCGGCTGCCACACCGTCGGGTGCTACCGGTCCGCGGGCCGTCGGCCGTCCGGACTGCGCCGCCCGCCCGGTGTCCTCGCGCGCGGCAACCCTGCTCGACCGCGCGGACGAGTTGCTGTCGGCCGCCGCCGGCACCCCGGAGCCGTCCGAGCGGTTCCATCTGGCGTATCTCGCCGCGCTGCGCGGGGCCGGGGCCGTACTCGCGGGGGCCGAACTGCGGGCGGTCCACCGGCCGGCGCGTCGGCCCCGCACTCGCAACGCGTGGGTGCTCATGGCGCGCGCGGAGCCGGGATTCGCGGTCTGGGCCGACTTCTTCGCCGATCGTTCCGACACGCGCGCGGCGATCGAGGCGGGGGTCACCCGCTCCGTACCTGCCGACGAGGCGAGCCGCTTCTACGACGAGGTGGGCCGTTTCCTCCACGAGGTCGAGGACTACCTGACCGGCGCCGACGACCGCTCGGGGGGCGCAGAACCCGGCTCCGGAGCCGGCCGCCGCAGCGCATGATCGATGCGCGACGCAGCCCGGGTCGTTCGACGGCCCGGGCCGGGTCCGTCGGCCTCTCGTATGCAGGTCCTTCGGAACCGTGATCGAACTCGAATCCGCAGTTGGTGGTCCCCGCCGGGATGTACTCGTATTATTGAGCCAGGCGGCCGTCAAAGTCGGCCCCCCGTCGATCTGGACCGCAGATCCGGCGGCCACCGTTTAGTGCCGGGGGAGGTACCGTGCCACTCTCCGAGCACGAGCAGCGCATGCTCGAACAGATCGAGAGCGCGCTCTATGCTGAGGATCCCAAGTTCGCCTCTACCGTCCGGGGAAGCCGGATGGGGATGGCGTCCAGTCGGCGTCGGCTCCAGGCCGGCGCGTTGTTCGCACTGGGTTTGGCGTTGCTGATCGCGGGCGTCGCCCTCCCGGTGAAGCCGGGCGGGTTCCCGATCATCAGTCTCGTCGGATTCATCGTCATGTTCGGCGCGGGGGTCCTGCTCCTCCTCGGAGGCAAGCGCGGTCCAGGCGTCGGCGACGGTCCCCGCGGATCAGGTCGCGGTCCCGCGGAAGGTAGATCCCGCGGCGGCCGCAAGTCCGGCGGAGGGTTCAGCAAGAGGATGGAGGACCGCTTCCGTCGGCGTTTCGAGCAGGAGTAGCGCGCAGTACTTCACGCGAGTTCCCATGAACGGCGCGTCCCGGTAACCGGGGCGCGCCGTTCGGCTTCTCCCGGCGCGGCGGCGGGCGGCCCGCCGCCCCCACCGCACCCGACCGTCGTCCCCCACCTCTCCCCACCGCCCCCTCGCCGCCGTGCCCCACCGCGCCCCACTGCGGCGCCCGGCTCCGGTGAGCGGCCGTCGAGGCCGAGGCGACCAGGGTGTTCTCCCGGGCCCGAGTCCGTCGTCTCGCGGCGGGCCCGAGTCTCCCGCGGCGCGGCGGCACCGGCCTCGTCGTCGTCACCCACTCCGCCCCACCCGCCGTGAACTGCGGACGGTCGGAAAACGGCGCCGCGCGTGGGCGCGTAAGCGGTTGAACGTGGGGGAAAGTGGGGTAGTGTGGGTCGCGGCGGAGGGGTTCCTCCGTCGAGCGAAGGACAGGGTCCGGCCGGGGCGTGGCGGGGGGTGTCGAGTGTTCCTCGGTACCCACACGCCCAAGCTGGACGACAAGGGGCGGCTCACGCTGCCCGCGAAGTACCGAGACGAACTGGCGGGAGGGCTGATGATCACGAAGGGTCAGGACCACAGCCTTTCCGTCTTCCCGCGCGACGAGTTCGCCGCCCTGGCCGAGCGTGCCGCCGCGGCCTCGCGGAGTAATCCGCAGGCCCGCGCGTTCCTTCGGAGCCTGGCGGCGGGAACCGACGAGCAACGTCCCGATGCGCAGGGCCGGATCACCCTGTCCGCGGCCCACCGCAAGTACGCGGGACTCACGAAGGACTGCGTCGTGATCGGTGCCGTCAAACATCTGGAGATCTGGGACGCGGCGGCGTGGGAGCAGTACCTCGCCGAGCACGAGGAAGAATTTTCCGAAGCGAGAGACGAGGCCCTGCACGACATTCTGTGACCGGAACCGCAGCAACGACCGTAGTGCCACCGCGGCGAGTGCCGCGAGGCCTCTGCCCGACAGCGACCCTGACACACTTCCCCAGTGCCAGGTTCGTGAAACGGAACCCTGACGTACTTCCCCAACGCCAGGTTTCCAGTTCGGACAGAGACCTCGATGCATTCGCCGCGGTCGTCTCCGGACCCCGCCGCGACCCCCACCGAAGCCACGATCCGATCGCCCACGAACCGAGCAGGACAACCGGAGGAAGAATGGCGGAGGGGCAGGACGCGGCGGCGATTCCGGAGGCCGCGAGTCCGGAGAGCTTCGGTCATGTCCCCGTTCTGCTCGACCGCGCCGACGAGTTGCTCGGCCCCGCCCTCGAAGCCGCCGGTGCGGGCGCGATCTACGTGGACGCCACCCTCGGTCTCGGCGGACACTCCGAGCACTTCCTGCGCACCTACCCGGGGGCGCACCTGATCGGACTCGATCGCGACCCCGACGCCCTCGCCGTCGCCCGCCGGCGGCTCGCACCGTACGCCGACCGCACGCAGTTCGTGCACACCCGTTACGACGGCATCGCCGACGCCCTCGCCTCCTGCGGACTGGATCGGGTCGGATCCGTCCATGCGATCCTGTTCGACCTCGGCGTGTCCTCGATGCAGCTCGACGAGACCGAGCGGGGCTTCGCCTACTCCCGCGACGCCCCGCTGGACATGCGCATGGACCCCACCACGGGGATGACCGCGGCCGACGTCCTCAACACCTACAGCCACGGCGACCTCGCCCGCATCCTCAGCACCTACGGGGAGGAGCGGTTCGCCGGGAAGATCGCCTCGGAGATCGTGCGCCAGCGGGCGAAGGCGCCGCTGCGCACGAGCGGGGAGCTGGTGGAGTTGCTCTACCGGACCATCCCGGCCGCGTCCCGCCGAACCGGCGGGCATCCCGCCAAGCGCACGTTCCAGGCGCTGCGCGTCGAGGTCAACGGCGAACTCGACTCGCTGCGGGCCGCGATCCCGGACGCCCTGGATGCGCTCGCCGTCGGGGGACGGGTGGTGTTCATGTCGTACCAGTCCCTCGAGGATCGTGTGGTCAAGCAGATCCTCACGCCGCTGACGAAGTCGAAGAGCCCCGAGGGCCTCCCGGTGGAACTTCCGGGTACCGAGCCCGAGCTGCGGGTGCTTACCCGCGGCGCGGAACGGGCGACGGAGCAGGAGATCGAGGCAAACCCGCGTTCGGCGCCGGTGCGCCTGCGTGCCGCGGAACGAATCGCCAGGAGGTACCGATGACCGTACAGGTGGCAGCACCTGCCCGCCGTCCGGCGCGATCGACGGCCGCCCAGCGCGCCTATCAGCGGCGCAGTCGGCGTACGGCACATCTGGCCGCGGAGTCGACGACCCCCGCCCGGGCCCGCCGCAGCGGTCGTGTGGCGGCGCGAATTCCGTTCGTGGCCACCATCATCGCTCTCCTCGGGATCGGCATGGCCGTGACCCTCCTGTTGACCACGCGCGCCGCGGAGGACTCCTACCAGCTCAGCGCCGCGCGCGACTACAACCAGCGCCTCGTCCAGGAGCGCGCCGTCCTGCAGCGCGACGTCCAGGCCGGCAACTCGGCGCCGGTGCTGGCGATGCAGGCCGCGAAGCTCGGCATGATCCCCACCGGTGAGGTCGCCCGGCTCGTCGTCGGGGACGACGGCGGGGTACGGGTGGTGGGAACGCCCGCACCCGCCGAGGGGGCTCCGGCCGCGCCGCTGAACCCGCCGTCCCCCGATGACCGGACCCGGGCGCAGCTTCCACCCCTCGCGGGCAGCGCGGGCAGCGAGAACCCGCGACCGGTGACCCCGTCGGCCGGCGCCGATCGGTCCGCCGCGCCCTCCGGTGCTGCCGGCGGTGAGGCTCCCACCGCGACGACATCCCCGCTCACTCCGCCGTCCGCCGAGTCTGCCCCGGCACCCGAGTCCGCCACGCCGTCGCCCGGCAATGCCGGGGCCGCACCCGGTCAGCCGGAACAATTGGTGCCCGTGACCCCTGCGACGCAAGCCGAGGACGGGCGCCGGTGAGGCGAGGGACCCCACCGTCTTCCCGGCCGGTCCGCGGCCGCCCCGCCCCCTCCCGCCGGCCGATGCCCGTCCGGCGGGCCCGCTCCCGCCGGGTCTCCGGCGGGGCCGACACCACCGGGTTCCGGTTCCGCTACCGGTACGGCCGCGCGGTGATGTTCCTGGCGCTCGGGGTCGCGGCCGCACAACTGCTGTGGGTGCAGGTCGTCCAGGCTCCGCAGTTGACCGCCGAATCGGCCAGCCAGCGCACGACGCGGCTCGTCGAGCCCGCCACCCGCGGCACCATCGCCGACCGGAACGGCAATCCGCTGGCCTACACGATGGAGGCCAAGGCGCTGACGTTCCAGCCCGTGCGGGTGCGGCGGGAACTCGACGAGGCGCGGGCCGAGGACCCGACCCAGCCCGAGACCGACGCGTATCTGGAAGGCGTCGCCGCCGCGATCCACGAGGCGCTGGGCGCGGCCGCTCCCGAGGACGCGATCCTCGACAAGCTGCGCAGCGACGAGACGTTCGTCTATCTGGCGCGAGGCGTCGACCCGGCGGTTGCCACCGCGATCGTCGACGAATACGACCGGGTGGGTCTCGAGCGTCAGGACATCCGGCTGTATCCCGGCGGTGCGCTCGCCGCCAATCTCGTCGGTGCGACCGGCTGGGACGGGCACGGCCTCCTCGGCCTCGAGGACGCCATGGACTCCGTGCTCGCCGGCACCGATGGTTCGTCGACGTACGATCGGGGCTCCGACGGCGCGGTGATCCCCGGCAGCTGGCGCGATCAGCAGCCCGCCGTCGACGGCTCCGCGGTGGAGCTGACCATCGATTCCGACATCCAGTACTACGTGCAGCAGCAGGTTCAGCGGGCCAAGGACCTGTCCGGGGCGAAGAACGCCTCCGCCGTCGTGCTCGACGCCCGGACCGGCGAGGTCGTCGCCATGGCCAACGACGGTACGTTCGACCCCTCGATCGGGGTCGGCAACAACCCGAAGGACGCCGAACTCGGCAACCCCGCCGTCAGCACCCCCTTCGAACCGGGATCGGTGAACAAGATCGTCACCGCCGCCGCCGCGATCGAGGACGGGCTCACCACCCCGGACGAGGTGCTGCAGGTGCCCGGCACGATCCGGATGGCCGGCGTCACCGTCAAGGACGCATGGGACCACGGCGTCGTGCCCTACACCACGACCGGTGTGTTCGGAAAATCCTCCAACGTCGGGACTCTGATGCTCGCCGAACGGGTCGGTGAGGACCGGTTCGCGCAGATGCTCGACCTGTTCGGCCTCGGGCAGCGCACCGACGTGGGCCTGCCCGGCGAGTCCGCCGGCAGCGTGCCCAGTCGCGAGCAGTGGTCCGGTGGCACGTTCGCCAACCTGCCGATCGGGCAGGGTCTGTCCATGACGCTGCTGCAGATGGCCGGGATCTACCAGGCCGTCGCCAACGACGGCGAGCGGATCCCGCCGCGCGTTGTCCGCGCCGTCGTGGCCCCGGACGGCACCCGCACCGAAACACCCCGGCCGGAGCCGGTGCGGGTGGTCAGCCCGCAGACCGCCGCCACGGTGCGCGACATGTTCCGAGCCGTGGTGCAGGACGACACCGGCAATCAGCGCGGCACCGGTACCCCGGCCGCGATCGAGGGCTACCAGGTCTCGGGCAAGACCGGCACCGCCCAGCAGGTCGACCCGGCCTGCAAGTGCTACTCGAACTCGAACTACTGGATCACCTTCGCCGGGATCGCGCCCGCCGACCGTCCCCGCTACGTGATCGGCATCATGCTCGATGCGCCCACCCGCAGCGCCGACGGCAGTGGCGGCCAGTCCGCCGCACCGCTGTTCCACACGATCGCCTCGTGGTTGCTGCAGCGCGAGGGCGTGCCGCTGTCGGCCGACCCGGGCAGCAAACTGATCCTGCAGGTGGACTGAGCCGCGCGGGTGCGGTCGATCGCCGAGCACCTGTCGGCGCCGCCGCCACCCGTCGGTAACCTGACACGTCGGTACCGTGACACCGCGGTCGAGCCCGGGCACATGGCGGCCGCGGGAGTACGAAGAACGGCAGAGACACTGCCGCGGAGCGAGAGGAGCCTGGTGCCTGTGCCGTCGAGTCCGGACCCGTCCCCGCCGGGAGGCGGCCTGAGACCCGAGCATCCACCGGTGACGCCACTCCGCGACCTTGCTGCCGCCGTGGGCGCGACCGTCGGCACCGTCGAACCGGGCGTCGCGGCCGCCACGACTCCCGTCGCCGACGTGTCCGTGACCGGGGTCGACCTCCGCGCCCAGGGGGTGCGGCCCGGTGACCTGTTCGCCGCCCTGCCGGGCGCCCGCGCGCACGGCGCCGAGTACGCGGCGGAGGCGCTGGAGCGCGGCGCCGTCGCCGTCCTCACCGACGCCGCCGGCTGCGAACGCCTCGCCGCCGTCGTCACCCGTCCCGTGCCGGTGCTGATCCATCCGGATCCGCGGTCGGTCCTCGGCATCGTCTCCGCCGCCGTCTACGGCGAACCGTCGCAGCACATCCAGGTCGTCGGGATCACCGGCACCTCCGGCAAGACCACCAGCTCCTATCTGGTCGAGGCGGGACTCGCCGCGGCCGGGCGGGTGACCGGCCTGGTGGGCACCATCGAGACCCGGCTCGCCGGCCGGCGCGTACCCAGCGCGCTCACCACCCCCGAGGCTCCGCAACTGCACGCCCTGTTCGCGGCCATGCGCGAGCAGGGCATCGACACCGTGGTGATGGAGGTCTCGAGCCACGCCCTGTCCCTCGGCCGGGTCGCCGGGGTCCGCTTCGCGGTCGGTGCCTTCACGAACCTGTCCCAGGACCACCTCGACTTCCATCGTGACCTCGACGACTACTTCGGCGCGAAGGCCCGGTTGTTCGCGGCGGACTCGCCCGTACGGGCGCACCGCGCCGTCGTGTGCGTCGACGACGAGTGGGGCGTGCGGATGGCGGAGATCGCCCGGGCCGCCCACCCCGCCGAGCCCGACGCCGTGCGCACCGTCGCCACCACCGGCGCGGCCGACTGGACCGCGACGGCGGTGCGCACCGATCCGTCCGGCTCCCAGACGTTCACCCTCACCGGCCCCGACGCCGCCGAGCGGCGCGTTGCGGTGCGCCTGCCCGGCCACTTCAACGTCGCCAACGCCGCCCTCGCCGTCGCGGTGTGCGCGGCCGCCGGGGTCGACGTCGACGCCGCGGCCGCGGGCATCGCCGACGTCGACGTGCCCGGGCGCGTCGAGCGGGTCGACCGCGGTCAGGGATTCCTCGCCGTCGTCGACTACGCGCACAAGCCTGCTGCGCTCGAGGCCGTCGTCGCGACGCTGCGCGGGCGGGCGGGCGGTGGCCGCCTCGCCGTCGTCGTCGGCGCCGGCGGCGACCGGGACCACGGCAAGCGGCCCCTGATGGGTGAGGTCGGAGCCCGGGGAGCGGACCTGCTCGTCGTCACCGACGACAACCCCCGCACCGAGGACCCGGAGGTCATCCGGGCCGCGGTGCTCGCCGGTGCCCGCGCCGTCCCCGACCACCAGCGGGGACAGGTCCGCGAGATCGGCGACCGGGCGGCTGCCATCGAAGCGGCCGTGCGCTGGGCACGTCCGGGCGACATCGTCCTCGTGGCCGGCAAGGGCCACGAGACCGGTCAGGAGATCCACGGGGTCAAGCACCCCTTCGACGACCGCGAGGTGCTCGCCGCGGCCATCGACCGGTTCACCGGCGCAGGTAGCGAGCAGTACGGAGGCACCCGATGATCCCGATGACACTCGCCCGCATCGCGGAGGTGGTCGGCGGGACACTGCACGACGTCGACGACCCGGCCGTCGAGGTGACGGGCACCGTCGAGTTCGACTCCCGCAAGGTCACCCCGCACGGGCTGTTCCTCGCCCTGCCGGGAGCCCGTTCCGACGGGCACGATCACGCCGCCGAGGCGATCGCCGCCGGTGCCGCCGCGGTGCTCGCCGCCCGGCCGGTGGGTGTGCCCGCCGTCGTGGTGCCGCCGGTGCCGCCGGTCGAGACCAACTCGCTGGCTTTCGAGCACGACGCCGACGGTTCCGGCGCCGCGGTGCTCGCCGCGCTGGGTGCCCTCGCCCGCGCCGCGGTCGACGAACTCACCGCGGCCGGACTGACCGTCGTCGGCGTCACCGGCTCCGCCGGCAAGACCTCCACGAAGGACCTGCTCGCGGCGGTGCTCGCGCCGCTCGGTCCCGTCGTCGCACCGCCCGGCTCCTTCAACAACGAACTCGGACATCCGTGGACGGCGCTGCGCGCGACCCCCGACACCCGGTTCCTGGTCCTGGAGATGTCGGCGCGCGGACCCGGGCACATCGCGGCCCTCGCCACCGTCGCCCCGCCACGGATCGGGGCGGTACTCAACGTCGGCACCGCCCACCTGGGGGAATTCGGTTCCCGGGAGGTCATCGCGCGGACGAAGGGCGAGCTCGTCGAAGCCCTGCCGCCCGCCGCGGAGGGCGGCGTGGCGATCCTCAACGCCGACGATCCGCTGGTCGCCGCGATGGCGCCCCGCACCCGTGCCCGCGTCGTGTTCGTCGGCAGCGACCCGGCCGCGCACGTCCGGGCGACCGACGTCCACCTCGACGAGCACGCCCGGCCCACGTTCACCCTGGTCGTGCGCGACGGCGACACCGAGCGCCGCGCCGCGGTCACCCTCGCGGTGCACGGCGAGCACCACATCGGCAACGCCCTCGCGGCCGCGGCCGTCGCCCTCGAGTGCGGCGCCACCCTCGAGCAGGTCGCGACCGCGCTCGGCGGCGCCGGCGCGGTGTCGGCGCACCGCATGGACGTGCGCACCCGCGCCGACGGCGTCACCGTCGTCGACGACGCCTACAACGCGAACCCCGATTCGATGCGCGCGGCGCTCAAGGCGCTGGTGACGATGGCGCGCGCGGGCGAGAGCCCGCGCCGGACCTGGGCGGTGCTGGGGGAGATGGGTGAACTCGGGGACGAGTCGGTCGTCGAGCACGACGCGATCGGCCGGCTCGCGGTGCGCCTGGACGTCACCCGCATCGTCGCGGTCGGCGCGACGCGTCCGGTCCGCGGTCTCTACCAGGGTGCGGTGATGGAAGGATCCTGGGGCGACGAGGCGACCCACGTCCCCGACGCCGACGCGGCGATCGCGCTCCTCGAGCGCGAACTGCAGCCCGGCGACCTGGTGCTGGTCAAGGCCTCGCAGTCCGTCCGGCTGTGGACGGTGGCGGAGGCGATCCTCGCAGGATCGGTGGGCACGGCAGGAACGGAAACGGAGGCCGCACGGTGAGACAGATCCTCTTCGCCGCGGGAATCGCACTGGCGGTGTCGATCCTGCTGACGCCGGTGCTGATCAAGGCGTTCTCGCGGCAGGGATTCGGCCAGGAGATCCGCGTCGAGGGACCGCAGAGCCATCAGTCAAAGCGCGGCACCCCGACGATGGGCGGCGTGGCGATCCTCGCCGGCCTGTGGGCCGGCTACTTCGGCGCGCACGCCATCGGCCTGGCCTACGAGGGCGCGGAGGGACCGTCGGCCTCGGGCCTGCTCGTGCTGGGTCTGACCACCGCGCTCGGCGGCGTCGGCTTCCTCGACGACTTCATCAAGATCCGCAAGCAGCGCAACCTGGGCCTGAACAAGACCGCCAAACTGGTCGGCCAGCTCGTCGCCGCCGTCGCCTTCGGCATCCTCGCCCTGCAGTTCCGCAACGGCGACGGGCTCACCCCCGGCAGCACCCACCTGTCCTACGTGCGCGACATCGCCACGGTCTCGATGGGTGCGGTGGTGTTCATCCTCTTCGTGTACCTGCTCGTGAGCGCGTGGTCCAATGCCGTCAACCTCACCGACGGCCTCGACGGCCTCGCCGCGGGATCGATGAGCCTGGTACTCGGCGCCTACGTGATCATCACGTTCTGGCAGTACCGCAACTCGTGCGTCGCCGACCCCGGCAAGGGCTGCTACGACGTACGGGACCCGCTCGACCTGGCGTTGCTGTGCGCCGCCGGCGCCGCCGCGTGCATCGGTTTCCTGTGGTGGAACGCCGCCCCCGCGAAGATCTTCATGGGGGACACCGGCTCGCTCGCCCTCGGCGGCATGCTCGCGGGTCTGTCCGTCACGACGCGCACCGAGCTGCTGATGGTCGTCATCGGTGCCCTGTTCGTCGCCGAGGCGGCGTCCGTGGTCATTCAGGTTGCGGTGTTCCGGTCCAGCCGGCGTCGCGTGTTCCGGATGGCGCCGTTCCATCACCACTTCGAACTCGGCGGCTGGGCCGAGACGACGGTGATCATCCGGTTCTGGTTGCTCGCGGCCATCGCCTCGGCCATCGGCATGGCCCTGTTCTACAGCGAATACCTAGCGGCGATCGGGGACTGACACCGTGACTGACGAACTGCGCCGCCAAGACCTCGACCGGCTCCGCGGCGCCCGCGTGCTCGTCGCCGGGGGCGGGATGTCCGGCCGCGCCACCCTCGGGCCCCTCGCGGACCTCGGCGCGGCGGTGACCGTGGCCGACCGCGACCCGCAGGCCCTCGCGCGCTGCCGCGAACTCGGTGCCGACACCGTCGATCTCGACGACCTCGTCGCGGACGCCTCGTCGCTGCATGCATACGCCCTGGTCGTGACCAGCCCCGGCTTCGCGCCGGACGCACCGCTGCTCTCGCACGCCGCGGGGGCGGCCGTGCCGATCTGGGGGGACATCGAACTGTCCTGGCGCATCGACCAGGCCGAGATCTACGGCCCGCCGCGGCGCTGGCTCGTCGTCACCGGCACCAACGGCAAGACCACGACGACGATGATGCTGCAGTCGATTCTCGAGGCTTCGGGGCTCGCGTCCGTGGCGTGCGGCAACATCGGCCTGCCCGTGCTCGACGCGCTGCGCCGCACAGAACCCCGCGCCGACGTCCTCGCCGTCGAACTGTCGTCGTTCCAGCTGCACTGGGCGCCGTCGGTGCGGCCCGAGGCCGGCGTGATCCTCAACATCGCCGAGGACCACCTGGACTGGCACGGCGGGATGGCGGGCTACATCGACGCCAAGGCGCGAGCGCTGGCCGGCACCGTCGGCGTGCTCGGCCTCGACGATCCGATCGCCGGGAGCCTGCGCGACCGGTCGCGGGCCGTCGTCACGGTCGGCTTCACCCTCGGCTACCCGCAGGCCGGTGAGCTCGGCATCAGTGGCGACGTTCTGGTCGACCGCGCGTTCGCCGACTCCGCAGTGCTCGCTGCGGTCGCCGACGTGACCCCGGCCGGGCCCGCCGGCCTGTCCGACGCGCTCGCCGCCGCGGCACTGGCCCGGGCGATCGACGTCCCCGCCTCCGCCGTGCACGACGGTCTGCGCCGGCACCGCGTCGGACCGCACCGCGCCGCCCCCGTCGGCACCGTCGACGGCGTCGCGTACATCGACGATTCGAAGGCCACCAATCCGCACGCGGCGCGCACGTCGCTGCTCGCCCACGACCGGGTGGTATGGGTCGCCGGCGGCCTGCTCAAGGGCGCCCACGTCGACGACCTGGTGGCGGAGGTCGCCCCCCGTCTCGCCGGGGTGGTGCTGCTCGGCCGGGACGCCGACCGCATCGCCGACGCGCTCGCGCGACACGCCCCCGACGTCCCCGTGGTCGTCCTCGACACGCGCGACGATGGACCGATGAGCACGAGCGAACCGGGGACGGTCCCGACTACGGCACGCCGGGTGGCGCTCGCGGGTGTGGACGGGCCCGAGGCCATGCGGACCGCGGTGCGCGAGGCGGCGTCGCTGGCGACGGCGGGGGACACCGTGCTGCTGGCGCCGGCCGCGGCGTCGCTGGACATGTTCGCCGACTACGCGCAGCGTGGTCGCGCGTTCGCCGCCGCGGTCGAGCAACTGCGCGGGGGCGGGACGCGGCGGTGAACGCGCCGCAGCCCGCCGACGGGGCGGCGCGGAACCGGGTCGGGCTGTGGCTGGCCCGGCCCCTGGCCTCGTTCCACCTGGTCGTCACGATCGCGGTGCTGCTCACCGTGCTGGGCCTGGTGATGGTCCTGTCGTCGTCGAGTGTCGAGGCCGTCGCCACGAACGGTTCGGCCTACGGCCTGTTCACCTCGCAGGCGATCTTCGCGGCTCTCGGCCTGGTCATCTTCTACCTCGCCCTGATCGTTCCGGTGCGGGTGCTGCGCCGGTTCTCGTTCCCGGCGTTCGCGGTCACCGTCGTGCTGCTGGTCCTGGTGCTCATCCCCGGCATCGGCACGGAGTCGCAGGGCACCCGCGGGTGGTTCGTCGTCGCCGGCGTGTCGCTGCAGCCCTCCGAGCTGGCCAAGATCGCCATCGCCGTGTGGGGTGCGCACCTGCTCGCGTCGCGCCGCGCGGAGCGCTCCAGCACCCGCGAGATGATGATTCCGTTGGTCCCGGCCACCCTCGTGGTCACCCTGCTGATCATCCTCCAGCCGGACCTGGGCACCACCGTCTCGCTCGCGATCATCGTCCTGGCGCTGCTCTGGTTCGCGGGTCTGCGGCTGCGGGTGTTCCTGACGATCGTCGGTACCGCCGCCGGGCTCGCGGTGCTCCTCGCCCTGACCGCCGGGTACCGGTCCGCACGTGTACGGGCCTTCTTCAACCCCGGCGCGGACCCCCAGGGCATCGGCTACCAGGCACGCCAGGCGAAGTTCTCCCTGGCCGACGGCGGATTCTGGGGCCGCGGGCTCGGACAGAGCCGCGCCAAGTGGAGCTACCTGCCCAACGCCCACAACGACTTCATCTTCGCCATCATCGGTGAAGAGCTCGGTTTCCTCGGCGGCCTGGCCGTGATCGGCCTGTTCGGTCTGTTCGCGTACGCCGGCCTGCGGATCTCGCTGCGCTCGGTCGATCCGTTCCTGCGGTTGCTCACCGCCACCGCCACCACCTGGATCATCGGACAGGCGTTCATCAACATCGGCTACGTCGTCGGACTGCTGCCCGTGACCGGACTGCAGCTTCCGCTGGTCTCGGCCGGCGGCACCTCCACTGCGACGACGCTGCTGATGTTCGGTCTGATCGCCAACGCGGCCCGGCACGAACCGGAGGCCGTCGCCGCCCTGCACGCCGGGCAGGACGGCCGCTTCGGACGGCTGCTGCGGCTGCCGAAACCGGAGCAGTACACCCCGGCGCGCGGCGAGGCCGTGCGACTCGACCGGCGTGCCGATCCCGCCCGGGCCGAGCCGCGCCGGGCCGGCGCCGAGCGGGGCAGCGGCACGGCGGTCCGCAAGCGGCCGGCCCCACCGGAACGCGCATCTCACGAACGCGCGCGCGGGCGCACGACACAGTCCGCGACGCCGCGGGACCAGGCCCCTCGCCGGGCGAGACGCCCGGCGCGCACGACCGACAGCAGAGACGGACGAACCGGAGAGCGAGGAAACCGTAGGTGAGCGGCGAGCAGTCTGCCCTGTCCGTGGTGGTGGCCGGGGGCGGTACCGCCGGGCACATCGAGCCGGCCCTCGCGGTCGCCGACGCGATCCGCGAGTTGGTGCCGACCGCGACGATCACCGCGCTGGGCACCGAACGGGGACTGGAGACCACCCTCGTGCCGCAGCGCGGCTATCCCCTCGAACTGGTCCCCCCGGTGCCGCTGCCCCGCAAGCTCACCGCCGACCTGGCCCGACTGCCGGCGCGGGTCCTCGCCTCGGTTCGCCGGACCCGCGAGGTGCTCGACCACGTGCACGCCGACGTCGTCGTCGGATTCGGCGGCTACGTGGCGCTGCCCGCGTACCTGGCCGCCGGTGCCGGGCCGCTGCGCCGTCGGCGCCGCATCCCCGTCGTCGTCCACGAAGCCAACGCCCGCGCCGGTATCGCCAACAAGATCGGGGCTGTGCGCGCGGCCCGCGTCCTGGCCGCGGTCCCGGGGTCGGGCATCGTGCGCCGCGGCGAGGCCGAGATCGTCGGCATCCCCGTCCGGTCGTCCATCACGGGGCTGGACCGCGCCGCGCTGCGCGCCCGGGCCCGGGCCCACTTCGGGCTGCCCCCGGACGGGCCGGTGCTCCTGGTGTTCGGCGGTTCGCAGGGCGCCCGCTCGCTCAACGAGGCCGTCTCGGGTGCCGCCGGGCAGCTCGCCGCCGCGGGCATCGCCGTGCTGCACGCCCACGGCCCCAAGAACACCGTCGACGTGCCGGCACGTCCCGAGCACGACCGTTGTCCCTACGTCGCGGTGCCCTACCTGACACGGATGGACCTGGCGTACTCCGCTGCCGACGCGGTGATCTGCCGCTCCGGTGCGATGACCGTCGCCGAGGTGTCCGCGGTGGGGTTGCCGGCGGTGTACGTGCCGTTGCCGCACGGCAACGGAGAGCAGGAACTCAACGCCCGGCCGGTGGTGGCGGCCGGAGGTGGGATGATCGTGGCGGACGAGGAACTGACCCCGGCGTTCGTGGCCGACACGGTGATCCCGCTGTTGCGTGACGCCACCCGCCTGGCCGAGATGGGACGGCGGGCGGCAGGAGCGGGCCACCGCAGCGCCGCCGCCGAGGTGGCGCGGATCGTGCTGGACGTCGCAGGCGTGGAAGCGAACAGGAGTGATCGATGAGCGAGCAGCTGCCCCCGGAGCTCGAGCGGGTGCACATGGTAGGCATCGGCGGGGCCGGGATGTCCGGCATCGCCCGGATCCTGCTCGCTCGCGGCGGGAAGGTCTCCGGATCGGACGCGAAGGAGAGCCGCGGCGTGCTGGCATTGCGTGCGCGCGGCGCCTCGGTGCGCATCGGACACGACGCAAGCGCGCTGGACCTGCTCGAGGGCGGCCCCACCGCCGTGGTGACGACGCACGCCGCGATCCCCCAGGACAATCCCGAGCTGGTCGCCGCCCGCGAACGCGGTGTTCCCGTCCTGATGCGCCCGGCGGTGCTGGCCGCACTGATGCGCGGGCACCGCACCTTCCTGGTCGCCGGCACGCACGGCAAGACGTCGACGACCTCGATGCTGGTGGTGACTCTGCAGCACTGCGGCTTCGACCCGTCCTTCGCCGTGGGCGGCGAACTCAACGAGTCGGGCACCAACGCGCACCACGGCAGCGGGGACGTGTTCGTCGCCGAGGCCGACGAGAGCGACGGTTCGCTCCTCCAGTACGACCCCGACGTGGTGATCGTGACCAACATCGAGGCCGACCACCTCGACTTCTTCGGCACCGAAGAGGCGTACGTGCAGGTGTTCGACGACTTCGTCGACCGTATCGCCCCCGGTGGGCTGCTCGTGACCTGCCTCGACGACCCCGGCTCGGCCGCCCTGGCGCGACGCGCGACGGCCCGTCGCCCGGACGACCTGCGCGTCACCGGATACGGCACGGCGGCGGCGACCGGTGACGGCGCCGAGGTCGACGGGGTGCGGGTGGGGGTGCGTCTGCTCAACTGGGAGGCCAAGGACGTCGGGGGAGTGGCCGAGTTCCACCTGGCCGACGAGGCGGCACCGCGCACGGTGCGGCTGTCCGTTCCCGGCCGGCACATGGCGCTCAACGCGCTCGCCGCACTGCTCGCCTCCCTCGAGGCGGGCGCCCCGGTCGAGGAGGCGGTCGAGGGTCTGGCCGGTTTCGGCGGGGTGCATCGGCGATTCCAGTACAGCGGCCGCGAACACGGCGTGCGGGTGTTCGACGACTACGCCCACCATCCCACCGAGGTCCGCGCGGTTCTCGCCGCGGCCGCGGAGCTGGTCGCCGGCGAGCCGGTCCGCTACACCGAGACGGGCACCGAGCGGCCGCGCGTGATCGTCGTCTTCCAGCCACACCTGTACTCGCGCACCGAGACCTTCGCGACCGAGTTCGGCGCGGCCCTCGACCTCGCCGACGAGGTCGTGGTCCTGGACGTCTACGGGGCGCGCGAGAAGCCGCGACCGGGCGTGAGCGGTGCCCTCGTCGCGCAGTCGGTGTCCAGGCCCGTGCACTACCAGCCGGATCTGTCCCTCGTGCCGCGCCAGGTCGCGCGACTGAGCCGTCCCGGCGACGTCGTGATCACCATGGGTGCCGGGGACGTGACCATGCTCGGGCGCCAGATTCTCGATGCCCTGCGCAGCAAGCCCGGCCGGCTGCGGCCGGGAGCTGCCGCCGGACCGGGACCGGTCGGTCCGTGACGCCCGCCGCCACCACCCGCATCCGCCCTCGCGGGGCGGCGCGGCCCGCGCGACGGCCGTCGGGCCGGTCCGTGCGGGTGCGGACGGTGCTGATCGGTGCGGCGGTGGTGGCGGCGGTACTCGGCCTGATCGGCATCGCGTGGCTGTCGCCGCTGCTGTCCGTGCGGACCGTCGAGGTCGTGGGGGCGACGGCGATCCCGCAGGAGGACGTGCTGGCCCGTCTCGAACTCGCGGAGGGCACACCGCTGCTGCAGGTCGACACGGCGGCGGCGGCGCAACGGGTCGCGGCGCTGCCGCGGGCCGCGTCCGTACGGGTCCAGCGCGTCTACCCCTCCACCGTGCGGGTCACGGTGACCGAGCGGGAGGCAGTGGTGTTCGTCGACGCGCCCGACGGCACGCACTCGCTCGACGCCGACGGGGTGGACTTCGCGGTCGAGCCGCCGCCCATGCTGACCCCACGCCTGGTCACCCCCGCCCCCGGTCCCGGCGACCCGGCGACGGCCGCGGCGATCGAGGTGCTCGCGGCGCTGCCGCCCGAGCTGCGTGTGCAGGTGGGGGAGGTGAACGCTCCGTCGGCATCCGAGGTCTCGCTCACCCTGCACGACGGCCGGGTCGTGGTGTGGGGCACGGTGGACCGCTCGGATCGCAAGGCCCGGGTGGTGCTGCCGCTGCTCACCCAGCCGGGGCAGACCTACGACGTGGCGGCGCCCGACCTGCCGACGGTGCGATGACGACGCGGACGGCGATCGCGGCCCCAGGACGAAAATCATGCGCGCCGTCGGCGCGCCTGCTGGCGGATCGCCGCCACAGTGCCATAGCGTTTCGCACCAGTCGAGATACTTGACATAACCATCGACCTGTGGTTGAGGGTTTGTCCGTACCTCACCGATGATGATCGAAGCGTGACCGATTTCTCAGGAAGGCGAGAGCCCATGACGCCCCCGCACAACTACCTCGCCGTAATCAAGGTCGTCGGTATCGGCGGTGGCGGCGTGAACGCGGTCAACCGCATGATCGAACAGGGACTCAAGGGAGTCGAGTTCATCGCGGTGAACACCGACGCGCAGGCCCTGCTCATGTCCGACGCCGATGTCAAGCTCGACGTCGGCCGCGAACTCACCCGGGGGCTCGGCGCCGGTGCGGACCCCGAGGTCGGCCGCAAGGCCGCCGAGGACCACAAGGACGAGATCGAAGAGGTGCTCAAGGGCGCCGACATGGTCTTCGTCACCGCCGGTGAGGGCGGCGGGACCGGCACCGGCGGCGCGCCCGTGGTCGCGAGCATCGCCCGCAAGCTCGGAGCGCTGACCGTCGGCGTCGTCACGCGGCCGTTCTCGTTCGAGGGCAAGCGCCGCGGCAGCCAGGCCGACACGGGCATCCAGACCCTGCGCGAGTCGTGCGACACCCTCATCGTCATCCCCAACGACCGGCTCCTGCAGCTCGGCGACGCCGCCGTCAGCCTCATGGACGCGTTCCGCTCCGCCGACGAGGTGCTGCTCAACGGTGTCCAGGGCATCACCGACCTCATCACCACCCCGGGCCTGATCAACGTCGACTTCGCGGACGTCAAGGGCGTGATGTCCGGCGCCGGCAGCGCCCTGATGGGCATCGGTTCCTCCCGGGGCGAGGGCAGGGCCATCAAGGCCGCCGAGGCGGCGATCAACTCGCCCCTGCTCGAGGCGTCGATGGAGGGTGCACGCGGCGTGCTGCTGTCCATCGCCGGCGGCTCCGACCTCGGCCTGTTCGAGATCAACGAGGCCGCCTCGCTGGTGCAGGAGGCCGCCCACATCGACGCGAACATCATCTTCGGCACGGTCATCGACGACTCCCTGGGCGACGAGGTGCGCGTCACCGTCATCGCGGCCGGGTTCGACGGCGGCACCCCGGCGCGACGTCCCGTCGAGTCGGCCCCGCCGACCCCCGCAACGCGCGGCGGCACCGTCGGCGCGGGGCGTGCCGGCGACGTCGGTCGCTCGGAGCGGGAACGGGCCGAGGAGATGCCGGCGCGCGAGCAGCAACCCGTCGCGGGCAGCTCCCTCCCGCCGATCGGGTCGGCCCAGCCGGCGCGGCCGGTCGAGACGGACGAGGACGGCGACGACGACGTCGACGTGCCGATCTTCATGCGCCGTTGACGGTGACACAGCCGGTGCTGCGGGCGCGGCGGGTCGTCACCACCCGTGCCGGCGGCGTCTCCGCCCCGCCCTACGACTCTTTCAATCTCGGTGACCACGTGGGTGACGACCCGGCCGCGGTCGAGGCGAACCGGCGCCGGCTCGCCTCGGTGATCGGACTGCCCTACGAGCGGCTCGTGTGGATGGAGCAGATCCACAGTCGCAACGTCACCGTCGTGGACGGCCCGGTCCGCGGCCCGGTGCCCGCGACCGACGCGCTGGTCACGCGCGAGCCCGGTCTCGCGCTCGTCACGTTGAGTGCGGACTGCGTGCCGGTGCTGCTGTCCGACGAGGAGGCGGGCGTGATCGCCGCCGTGCACGCGGGCCGGATCGGTGCCCGCGTGGGGATCGTGCCCCGGGTCCTGGACACGATGACCGAACTCGGTGCGCGACCGGAGCGCATCGGCGCGTTCCTCGGACCTGCTGCGAGCGGCCGCCGGTACGAGGTGCCCGCTTCGATGCAGGCCGACGTGGAGGCGCATCTGCCCGGTAGCGCCACCCGCACCGTCGCGGGCACGCCCGCGCTGGACCTGCGGGCCGGGTTGCGACGGCAACTGCTCGAACACGGCGTCACGGCCGTCGCGGAGGATCCCCGATGCACCATCGAGGATCCGACGTTGTTCAGCCATCGCCGGCAGGCGCCGACCGGACGGGTGGCGGCGGTGATCTGGCTCGAGGCCGGACCGGACCCCGCCGCCGGAGGTGGCCGATGAGCCCCGCCGCCGGAGGTGGCCGATGAACCCCGCCGCCGGAGGTGGCAGGTGACCGCAGCGGACGCCGACGCGCGGCGTGCCGAGATCGCCGACGGACTGCGCCGGGCACACGAGCGGCTCGACGCCGCGGCCCGGGCGGCGGGCCGCGACCCGGCGGAGATCGCGCTGCTGCCGGTGACGAAGTTCTTCCCGGTCTCCGACGTGGAGATCCTCTACGGACTCGGGTGCCGCGCCTTCGGTGAATCCCGCGAACAGGAGGCAACCGCGAAGGTTGCCGAATTCCGTTCGCGGACAACCGATCCTGCCGTCGCTTGGCATATGATCGGCCGGGTGCAACGCAACAAGGCGCGTGCCGTGGCCCGCTGGGCCCACACCGTGCACTCGGTCGACAGCGCCCGGCTGGCGCACGCACTGGACTCCGGTGCGCGGGCCGCGCGGGATTCCGGTGACCGCGACACGCCGCTGTCCGTCCTGCTGCAGGTCAGTCTCGACGACGACCCGCAGCGAGGCGGGGTGAGCTCCGCCGACCTGCGCGCGCTCGCGGACGAGATCGCCGGGACCGCCGGGCTCGCGTTGCGCGGGCTCATGGCGGTGCCGCCGCTGGGCTGGGACCCGGACGCCGCCTTCGAACGGCTCGCCGGGCTCCATGCCGCGCTGCGTTCCGATCATCCCGAGGCCACCGAACTGTCGGCCGGGATGTCCGGCGACCTCGAGGCGGCGGTGCGATGGGGTTCGACGTGCGTGCGTGTCGGAACCGCGGTGTTGGGCGCGCGGCCGTTAGCCTGAGTGGCGACCGCCGCGCGAGGAAGGTTGATCCATGAGCTCACTCCACAAGTTCAAGGCGTACTTCGGGATGGTGCCGCTCGAGGAGTACGAGGACGACTACCTCGACGACCCCGCGAGCGCCCGCCGCGAGCGCGACCGGGACTACGACGAGCCGCCGTACGCGGGCGGTGGTTACGGACCGTCGCACCGGGACGAGTACAAGGCGTCGCGGCGGGAGGATGCCGGCCGCGACTTCGAACCGGACGGTTTCGATCGTTACGAGCCGCCCGTGCGGGCGGCGCGCGTGGAGCCGATCACGGCCCGCGCACCGCGCCCGACCCCGCCGCCGGCCCGCGCCGCCGCGCGGTCGTCGCTCGGTTCCGAGGGCCGCCTGGAACGGTCCGAGGCCCGTCGCGGCGCGCTGTTCGACGAGGGAGGCCCGTTGTCGAAGATCACCACGCTGCGTCCCCGGGACTACGGCGAGGCCCGCACGATCGGTGAGCGGTTCCGCGACGGCACCCCGGTGATCATGGACCTGGTCGAGATGAGCAACGCCGACGCCAAGCGGCTCGTCGACTTCGCGGCCGGGTTGGCCTTCGCGCTGCGCGGTTCGTTCGACAAGGTCGCCACGAAGGTGTTCCTGCTGTCCCCGGCGGACATCGACGTCTCCGCCGAGGAACGCCGCCGGATCGCGGAGACGGGGTTCTACAACCAGCAGTGACCTGATCCGCCGCGGCGGTTCCCGGCACGGTCGACGCCCGGTGCCCGGTGTGCAACACCGGATGCCGGGCGTTTCGGTTTGGCTCGATGCGCCGTCGTCGGGCAGAGTGGGCGGGTGGCCGTATTCGAGGTGCTCTGGTTCCTGCTGTTCATTTTCTGGCTGCTGCTGATCGGCCGGATCATCGTCGAGTTCATCCGGACGTTCGCGCGGGACTGGAAGCCGACGGGATTCGTCGTCGTCGTTCTCGAGGCAATCTTCACGGTCACCGATCCGCCGGTGAAACTGTTGCGCCGGCTCATTCCTCCGCTGAATCTCGGCGGGGTGCGACTGGATCTGTCCATCATGGTGCTGCTCTTCATCGTCTACTTCCTCATGGCATTCATTCCCCGAGGTGGGACGCTCTGACGGCCGACACCTGCTCGGACGATCCGCGTGAAAGCCGCCCTGTGCCAGAATGGGGTGCCAGTTACAGTGAGTTTGATACGCGTGACGCACTGTGGATATAACTGAATGCTTGCTTGACCGCTCACACGACGCGTGAAGGGATCCTTCCATGCCGCTGACCCCAGCTGATGTGCACAATGTCGCGTTCAGCAAGCCGCCGATCGGAAAGCGTGGTTACAACGAGGACGAGGTCGACGCATTCCTGGATCTCGTCGAGCAGGAACTGACCCACCTGATCGAGGAGAACGCCGACCTGCGGCAGCGGGTGGCCGAGCTCGACCAGGAGCTGGCCGAGGCCAAGAAGGGTGCCCGTTCCGGTGGGGCTCCGGCCCCGGCCGCCAAACCGGAACCCGCGCGCGTCGTCGAGGCGCCGAAGCCGCCGGAGCCCGCGCCCGCTCCGGCGCCGGCGCCGGCGCCCGCACCGGTCGCGGCCGCACCGGCCTCCGCGGACGCGAGCATGCAGGCGGCCAAGGTGCTCGGTCTGGCCCAGGAGATGGCGGACCGCCTCACCGGCGACGCCAAGACCGAGGCCGAGGAACTGCTGCGCAACGCCCGCACCAACTCCGAGCAGCTCATCTCCGATGCGCGCACTCGCAGCGAGGCGATGATCGCGGACGCGCGGCAGAAGTCCGAGGCGATGCTGGCCGACGCCCGGACCCGTTCGGAGACGCAGCTGCGCCAGGCCAAGGAGAAGGCCGACGCGCTGCAGGCGGACGCGGAGAAGAAGCACACCGAGATCATGGCGACCATCAACCAGCAGCGTTCGGTGCTCGAGGGTCGCATCGAGCAGCTCAAGACGTTCGAACGTGAGTACCGGGTGCGCCTGAAGTCCTACCTCGAATCCCAGCTCGAGGAACTCGAGCAGCGCGGCTCCGCCGTGCCGGTCGACGGCGGCCAGGAGGCGTTCAACCAGTCGAACTCCTCGTTCGGGTCTACGTCCTTCGCCAAGGGCAACAGCTGATCGAGGCGGGGGTCCGATGCCGGGTTCGGAGGAGGGTGCGCCGTGCTGGTGGTGACGCTCTCCCTCGCAGCCGTCGGCTTCGGCATGCTCGTCGTGGCGCTCATGACGGGCTCCGTGCTGTGGGCCTGGGGTTGCATCGTCGTGTGTGTGGTGGGCGCGGTCCTGCTGCTGATCAGCGCGCTGGGCGGCAAGCGGACCGCGCCCCCGACGGCGACGGCAGCCGAACCGGACCGGCGTCGCGGGGGACGCGATGCCGGCGAGTGAGCGCGGCGGCATAGAATAGTTCGAGGACAGACTCTGTAGTCCTGCCCCGGCGGCCGCCGGGGACGGCGACGATCCGGCCATCACCGGGGAGCCTTCGGAAGAAAGGCCGTGCCGACCGGCACTGCTCAGTAGAACCGAACGGGTGGGCCCGTCACAGCCCGAACGAGAGGCCCGTCTCGCCGGCAGAGCCCGGAGAGACGGTGCAAGCGGGGTGGTACCGCGGTTGCCGGCGCACAGTGCGCGGTGATCGTCCCCGTGCCGGACACGTCTAGGCACGAGGAGTCACGCTGTGACGAAGAGCACCCCCGACACCCCGCAGGCCCCGGTCGCGTCGACCGGCAAGTACCCGCTCGTCGACTACGGGGTGGCCAAGGATTCGGGCGTCGATTTCCCCGAGCTCGAGGTCGAGGTCCTCGACGGGTGGACCAAGGACGACACCTTCCGCGCCTCGGTGTCGAACCGCGACGGCGCCGAGGAATTCGTCTTCTACGACGGCCCGCCCTTCGCGAATGGTCTGCCGCACTACGGCCACCTGCTCACCGGTTACGTCAAGGACCTGATCCCGCGCTTCCAGACGATGCGCGGGAAGAAGGTCGAGCGGCGCTTCGGCTGGGACTGTCACGGCCTGCCCGCCGAGCTCGAGGCGGAGAAGCAGCTCGGCATCACGGACAAGTCCCAGATCGACACGATGGGACTCGCCGAGTTCAACGCCTACTGCAAGACGTCGGTGCTGCGGTACACCGGGGAGTGGCGCGACTACGTCACCCGGCAGGCCCGCTGGGTGGACTTCGACAACGACTACAAGACCCTGGACCTGGACTTCATGGAGTCGGTCATGTGGGCCTTCAAGCGGCTCTACGACAAGGGCCTGATCTACCAGGGCTTCCGGGTGCTGCCCTACTCGTGGTACGAGCAGACCCCGCTGTCGAACCAGGAGACCCGGCTCGACGACGCGTACAAGATGCGCCAGGACCCGGCGGTGACCGTGGACATGGTGCTGCGCGCCCCCGGCTCCGAGCTCGACGGCGCGTGCGCGCTGATCTGGACCACCACGCCGTGGACCCTGCCGTCCAACCTCGCGATCGCGGTGCATCCCGACATCGAGTACGTCGGCGTGCGCGGCGCCGACGGCAAGACCTACGTGCTCGCGCAGGAGCGGGTCGGTCACTACGCGCGCGAACTCGGTGACGAACCCGAGGTGCTCGGCCGCTATTCCGGCGCCGACCTCGTGGGTCTGGCCTACGAGCCGCCGTTCGACTTCTTCGTGGGCCGCGAGAACGCCCACCGGATCATCGCCGCCGACTATGTCACCACCGACTCCGGCACCGGAATCGTGCACTTGGCACCGGCTTTCGGTGAAGAAGACATGGAGTACTGCCAGCGCAACGGCATCGAACTGGTGCAGCCGCTCGATCCGGGCGGGAAGTTCACCGCGATGGTCCCGCCCTACGAGGGGCTGCAGGTCTTCGACGCCAACCCGGTGATCATCAAGGACCTCAAGGCCGCCGGGAAGCTGTTGCGGCACGAGACGATCGAGCACTCCTACCCGCACTCGTGGCGGTCCGGGCAACCGCTGATCTACATGGCGGTGCCGTCGTGGTTCGTCGCCGTCACCCAGTTCCGGGACCGCATGGTGGAGTTGAACAAGCAGATCACCTGGGTGCCCGAGCACATCCGCGACGGACAGTTCGGCAAGTGGCTCGAAGGTGCCCGCGACTGGAACATCAGCCGGAACCGCTACTGGGGCAGCCCGATTCCGGTGTGGGTCTCGGACGACCCGGCCTACCCGCGGATCGACGTCTACGGCTCCCTCGACGAACTCGAACGCGACTTCGGGGTGCGCCCGGCCGACCTGCACCGGCCGATGATCGACGAGCTGACCCGGCCCAACCCGGACGACCCGACCGGGACGTCGACGATGCGCCGCGTGCCCGAGGTGCTCGACTGCTGGTTCGAGTCGGGCTCGATGCCGTTCGCGCAGGTGCACTACCCGTTCGAGAATCAGGGGTGGTTCGACTCCCACTATCCGGGCGATTTCATCGTCGAGTACAACGGGCAGACCCGCGGCTGGTTCTACACCCTGCACGTGCTGGCCACCGCGCTGTTCGACCGGCCCGCCTTCAAGACCGTCGCGGCGCACGGCATCGTGCTCGGCGACGACGGGCTGAAGATGAGCAAGTCCAAGGGCAACTACCCCGATGTCAACGAGGTGTTCGCCCGCGACGGCTCCGATGCCATGCGCTGGTTCCTGATGTCCTCGCCCATCCTGCGCGGCGGCAACCTCGTCGTCACCGAGCAGGGCATCCGCGAGGGTGTCCGGCAGGCGCTGCTGCCGCTGTGGAACGCGTGGAGCTTCCTGCAGCTGTACGCGTCCGAGCCCGGCACCTGGCGCACCGACTCGCCGCACGTGCTCGACCGGTACATCCTGGCCAAGCTCGCTGCCACCCGCGACGCGATCACCGACGCCCTCGAGGTGGTCGACATCGCCGGGGCCTGCGACGAGCTGCGCACGTTCTGCGACGCCCTCACCAACTGGTACGTGCGCCGCTCCCGCAGCCGGTTCTGGGACGAGGACGCCGACGCGATCGACACCCTGCACACCGTGCTCGAGGTCGTCAGCCGCCTGGCGGCCCCGCTGCTGCCGCTGGTCACCGAGGTGATCTGGCGGGGCCTGACCGGCGGTCGCTCCGTGCATCTGGCGGACTGGCCGGCGGCCGGGGAGCTGCCGGCCGACCCGGCCCTGGTCGAGTCGATGGACGAGGTCCGCGCGGTGTGCTCGACGGTGCTCTCGCTGCGCAAGGCCCAGAAGCTGCGCGTGCGGCTGGCGCTCCCGCAGGTCACCGTGGCCGCCCCCGACGCCCACCGGCTGCAGCCGTTCGCCGATCTCGTCCAGGACGAGGTGAACGTGAAGTCGGTCGAGCTGACCGACGACGTCGATGCGCACGGGCGCTTCGAACTGGTCGTCAACGCCCGCGCCGCGGGGCCGCGCCTCGGCAAGGACGTGCAGACGGTCATCAAGGCGGTCAAGGCCGGGGACTGGTCGGAGGCGGACGACGGCACCGTCACCGCCGCCGGCATCGCCCTGCTGCCGGAGGAGTACACCACGCGCTTGGTGGCGGCGGAGCCGGAGTCCACGGCGGCGCTGCCCGGCGGCGCCGGCCTGGTGGTGCTGGACTCCACGGTCACCGAGGAGCTCGAGGCCGAGGGCTGGGCGAAGGACCGGATCCGCGAGCTGCAGGACGCGCGCCGCAACCTGGGCTTGGAGGTCTCGGACCGCATCGGCGTGGTGTTCGAGGTGCCGGCCGACCGCGCCGACTGGGCGATGCGGCACCGCGCGCTCATCGCCTCGGAGGTGCTGGCCACCAGCTTCGAACTGGCACCCGCCGGCGACGGGGCGCTCGAGCTCGGCGAAGGGGTGCGTGCGGCGATCGTCAAGGCATGAGCGTCCCGGTGACGCCGGCGCGTGGCGCGGCCACG
>NZ_AJFC01000186.1:0-4521 GCF_000256505.1 Rhodococcus sp. P14
ATGCGGGCGTGATGTCGGTGCGAGGGGCGAAGATTCGCGGGTGTCCGACGTGGTGACTCGCGGCGGTGGACGTTGGGTCCTGCACCTGGACCTCGACGCCTTCTTCGCCTCGGCCGAGCAACTGACCCGGCCGACCCTTCGGGGGCGACCGGTGCTCGTCGGCGGTCTCGGCGCGCGCGGCGTGGTCGCCGGGGCCAGCTACGAGGCTCGGGTCTTCGGGGCGCGGTCGGCGATGCCGATGAGCCGCGCGCGCCGGCTGGTGGGGCCCGCGGCGGTGGTGCTGCCGCCGCGGGGCGTGCTCTACCAGACCCTCAGTCACACCGTGTTCGAGGTGCTGCGCGAACAGATCCCCGTGCTCGAGACGCTGTCGCTCGACGAGGCGTTCGCCGAGCCCGCCGAACTCGCCGGCGCCGCGCACCGGGAGGTGGAAGGGTTCTGTGCGCGGCTGCGTGAACAGGTGCGGGACCGCACCGGTCTCGTCGCGTCCGTCGGCGCCGGCTCCGGCAAACAGATCGCCAAGATCGCCTCGGGCCTCGCCAAGCCCGACGGAGCGCTGGTCGTGCGGCCCGAGGAGGAGCTGACACTGCTGCACGGTCTGCCCGTGCGCAAGCTGTGGGGGATCGGTCCGGTGTCGGAGGAGCGGCTGCGCCGGCTGGGGATCGACACGATCGGGGACCTGGCGGCGCTGCCGGTCGCGGAGGCGGCGTCGATCCTGGGTGCGACGGTCGGTCCTGCGCTGCACCGGCTCGCCGGTGGGCACGACGATCGGCCGGTCCTCGAACGCGCCGACGCCAAGCAGGTCAGCGCCGAGACGACGTACCAGACCGACATCGTCACGCTCGCCGAGCTGCGACGCGCCGTCACCACCGCCGCCGACGCCGCGCACCGCCGGCTGCGGCGCGACGGTCGCGCCGCCCGGACCGTCGTGCTCAAGTTGCGCAAGGCCGACATGAGCATCCTCACCCGGTCGTCGACGTTGCCGTACGCCACCGAGGACGTGGCGACGCTCACGGCGGCGGCGCAGCGGCTCGTGCTCGATCCGCTCGAGATCGGCGCGATCCGCCTCGTCGGTGTCGGCCTCGCCGGGTTGTCCAGCATCCGGCAGGACTCGCTCTTTCCCGAGCTCGAGCAGGCCCCGGAGGGCACGGTGGAATCGTCGCCGCAGGTCCGGCCCGAGCGGGCCGCGCCGCCGGCGGGACCGCGGTGGCGTCCCGGCACGGACGTGCGGCATCCGGAATTCGGGCACGGCTGGGTGCAGGGCGCCGGACACGGCGTGGTGACGGTCCGCTTCGAGACCCGCTCGTCCGGACCGGGCCCAGCCCGCACCCTCGACGAGAACGATCCCGCCCTGTCCGAGGCCGATCCGCTCGCCGCACTCGGGTGAATGCGCGTGCCCCGCCGCTCTCAAAGTCTTCTTACTACCGCCGGGTACGCTTACGGGCGATCCGCTGTCCCGGTGGAGCATCCGCTGCTGGATGAACCGAGCACGGAATCCGTGCACGATCGAGAACGAGAAGGACGAGAACTTGAAGCTTCGCAAGATCACTGTCGCCACGGTGGCTGTGGCCGCCGCCCTCACGATGTCCGCCTGCAGCTCGGACGACGGAGGTAGCTCGACCTCGACCTCGGCGAAGACCACCACCAGCACCACGACGGCCGTCGCACAGTACCCGCCGGTGCCGACCGTCGAGGATCTCAACGCCATGCTGGCCAAGGCGTTCGACGAGACCGTCCCGGCCGAGGAGAAGGTGAACCTCGTGCAGGGCGCCGAGCAGGATCCGGCACTGATCGACCAGGTCGCCGCCGCCGCCGAGCAGGCCGGCGCGCAGATCACCGTCCTGGACGTCAACGACAACCAGAACGGCACGGTCACCGCCGGAATCGAGACCCTGCTGGCCGGTGCGCAGCAGCCCGCCGTCGGCACCGTCGACTTCGTCGCCGAGGACGGCGTGTGGAAGCTGTCGAAGAACAACGCCTGCGCCATCGTCGCGACCGCTCAGCTGCAGTCGCCCGCCTGCGCCTGACGAAGACCGACGCGGCGGCCGGGGCGGAGATTCCGCCCCGGCCGCCGTCGCGTCCGGCGGGCGCTCAGGACTGCCAGCGCACCCGGTCCACCAGGGTCTGTGCCAGGCGCGTGGTGCCCGCGGGATCGCTGTAGGCCTGTTCACCGCCGACAGTCAGATCTCCGGCGATCGGGAGCGGCCGGCCCAGGTCGATCGTCATCGTGCCCTCGCCTGTCATCTCGTACCGGTCGATGTTCAACTGGCCGGACCCGTTCGGCAGAGCCCAGGTGGACTCCCGTGGGGTCTGCGTGATGCGCAACTGCACGGTCAGCCGGTCGCCGTCCCGTTCGAGCAGGCTCGCGGTGGCGACCTGATCGAGCGCCATCCCGCTCATCACCTGCTGGTGGATCTCCCACACGGCACCCACGCCGATCTCGTCCTCGGGGAACGACACCATCCGGTACACGGCCTGGTAGAAGGCCTGTTCGACGGCCGAGCGGGCGATGTCCGCGGAGTCCGGGGTGGGGTCGAGCCGCAGCGCGCTCACCGCCCCGGACGGCGACATCGTCAGCCCCGCCTCGGATCCCTCGGCGGGACCGAGCGCCGCGGCGAGGGCCGCGTCCGGGGATGTCGCATCCGCGATCCGCAGGTCCACGAGGCTGCTCGGCGCGGTGTCCGACACGGCTTCGCCCACGGTTGCGGTGAGCGGCAACGTCAGTTCGGGGGTGGAGAAATCCTGCTCCGGCTGATCACCGATCGACTGGAAGACCTGCGAGGACGTCGTGAGCGCCACCTGCTGGGTTGTGCCGGCGGGCGGGGTGAGACGGATCCGGCTGCGCGGCTCGGCCCCCGGGTCCAGGACCACCGCGGTGACCGCGGCGACGGGCACCGTGACCTCCGTCGAGGTCGCCGTCGAGGCAGGGGCCGCGCCGTCGGCGGAGTTGCCACACCCGGCGAGAAGGGTGGTCAGGGACAGGGCCACACCGAGGGAGCGGGCCCTCGGGCGGGCGAATCTGGGCAGCACAGGCACGCACCCCAGGGTAGCCACGGCGGGCGGGGTGGCCGTCGTGCTCCTCCGATGGGGGATGATGACAAGGTGACCGACGACCCCACCGAGCACGATGCCCACCCCGACACCGTCGCGGAACCGAGTGCGTCGGCGCCGGCCGACTCCCCGGGGAAGGATGCGCCCGCGCCGGTCCGGCGACTGCGTGCGCTGCTCGCCCTCGCCGCGGTGGTCTTCGGCCTCGATCTGCTCACGAAGATCCTCGCGGTCCACTACATCGACCCGGCCGACCCGATCTCCGTCGTCGGGGACACGGTGACGTTGACGCTGGTGCGCAACCCGGGTGCCGCCTTCTCCATGGCGACCGGCATGACGTGGCTGCTGACCCTCGTCGCGGTCGCCGTCGTGGTGGGTGTGGTCCGGATCGGCCGCACGTTGCGGTCGGGGTGGTGGGCCCTGGGACTCGGACTCGTCCTCGGCGGAGCGCTGGGTAATCTGGTCGACCGGATCTTCCGGTCCCCGGGCCCGCTGCAGGGGCACGTCGTCGACTTCGTGTCCGTCGGCTGGTGGCCGGTGTTCAACGTCGCCGATTCCGCCATCGTCTGCGGCGCGATCCTGCTCGTCGCGCTGACCGTCTTCGGCATCGAACCGGACGGCTCACGCAAGACCGACTCCGCCCGCAGCAGCAGAAAGGAAGCACACCAGTGAGAGAAACCCGGGCGATGCCCGTCCCCGACGGGCTCGACGGGATGCGGGTCGACACGGGCCTGGCACGGCTGCTCGGCCTGTCGCGCACGGCGATCGCCGCCCTGACCGAGGAGGGTGCCGTCCTCGTCGACGGCGCCGCCGCGGGAAAGTCGGACCGGCTGTCCGCCGGTTCGTGGCTCGAGGTGGAACTGCCCGAGCCGCCGCGGCCGCTGACCATCGAGGCGACCCCGGTCGAGGGCATGGAGATCCTCTACGCGGACGACGACATCGTCGCGGTGGACAAGCCCGTGGGCGTCGCGGCGCACGCGAGCGTCGGCTGGACCGGACCGACCGTGATCGGCGGCCTGGCCGCAGCCGGGTTCCGGATCTCCACCTCCGGCGCCCACGAACGGCAGGGCATCGTCCACCGGCTCGACGTGGGAACCTCCGGAGTGATGGTCGTCGCGACGTCCGAGCGTGCCTACACGGTGCTCAAGCGGGCCTTCAAGCAGCGCACCATCGACAAGCGCTACCACGCCCTCGTGCAGGGACACCCCGATCCGAGCAGCGGCACGATCGACGCGCCGATCGGCCGGCACCGCAGCAGCGACTGGAAGTTCGCCGTCACCGCCGACGGCAAGCCCAGCATCACGCACTACGACACCGTGGAGGCGTTCCAGGCCGCGAGCCTGCTCGACATCCACCTCGAGACCGGCCGCACCCACCAGATCCGCGTGCACTTCTCGGCGCTGCGTCACCCCTGCTGCGGGGATCTGACCTACGGCGCCGACCCGCGCCTGGCGGAGCGGCTCCGGCTCGCACGCC
>NZ_AJFC01000187.1:0-31386 GCF_000256505.1 Rhodococcus sp. P14
TCGGTCTCGAACGCCAGTGGCTGCACGCCCGCTCTCTCGGGTTCGCGCACCCGGCCGACGGACGCTGGGTCGAGATCACCAGCAAGTACCCGGCCGACCTCGAGCACGCGCTCGCCGTGCTGCGCAGCGCCTGACCGTGCGGCGCGTGTCCCTGCCCTGGGTGGCGACGGCGGCACTGCTGCTGGCGGTGCTCGCGGCCGGACTGCTCACCCCGCCCCGGCCGGCGACGGTGCGCACCGACACGCTCGGTCCGGACCACGGCGAGGCGGTCGCCGGGTACCTCGCGCGCGCCCAGGCGAGCGTCGAGTCCGCCACCGGCGAACCGCGGTGGGCACTGGTCTCCTTCACTGCGCCGGTGCCGGTCGAGCAGGCGGCGGCGCTGCCGGGAGACCCCCGCATCGCGCAGGTGCTGTTCCGCGTCCCGATCGAGCGGGTGCAGACCCCGCTGGTCGCGGTCGACGTGCCCGAGCACCCGGAGGCGCTGCGGCGTGCGCCTGCCGTCGCGGCCGGCCGACTGCGCCAGGCGGCCGGCGCCGACCGGGCCGCGCGTGTCGCCGCGGTCTCGGCCGATCGCCTCGCGGACGGGTGCGCCTGCGTCGTCGGCGTCGTGGTGCGCGTCGCGCCGGCGGCGGCGACCGAGCTCGCCGCCGCCCCCGGCGTCCGCGCCGTCGAACTGCTGCCGCCGGACGCCGTCGCGGGGGCGTTCTCGGTGAACCCGCTGCTGCCCGAGCACGTCGACGTCGTCGCTCCGGGACCGGACGACGGCGAGCCCTGAGCCCGGTCGGCGGGACAGGCGCGTCGCCACTGGGTACGGTGACGCCGTGGCACGGGTTCTGGGGTACCTCGTGGTGGCGCTGCTCGCCGCGGCCGGTCTGCTGTGGCCGCTGCTCGCCGGGCTCGACACCGGCGAGGCCTCCGAGGCGGCGGATCCGGCGCGGATCACGAACTACAGCGTCGACTACGCCGTCGACGCCGACGGCGGCCTCACCGCCACCGAAACCGTCACGGTCGACTTTCCGGCCGACCGGCACGGCATCTTCCGGTACTGGGACGTCACCACGGGCGCCGACCCGCACGTGCGCCACATCCCCGAGATCGTCTCCGTCGAACGTGACGGCGAGCCCGAACCGTACGAGACGAGCTGGGAGCAGGGCCGCCGACTCGTCGTCGCGAAGATCGGCGACCCCGACGTGTACCTGGAGCCGGGCACCCACACCTATCGCCTCGCGTACACCACGGAGGGGGTCCTCGACCCGCCGGGCGCGGCCGCCGGCACGTTCGACACGGCCGCCGGGATGGCGGCCCCGGTCGGATCGGTCTTCCACTGGAGCGTGGTACCCGGCGGGTGGGAGATGGCCGTCGACCGTGCCGACATCACGGTGCGGCTGCCCGCGGCGTCGGGCGTGGTCGAATGTGCGGCGCCGGGGGCGACCTGCGTCCTCGGCGGGGCCGGCACCGACACCGTGTCCGTCGGCGTGACCGGGCTCGCACCCCGCACCGCGGTGAACGTGCGCATCGGGCTCGGGCTCGACGCCCCGGCCCGGAGCACGGTGCCCTGGTCGGTCGCCTGGGATCCGATCGTCGGCCGGTCGGCGCCGATCGTGGCCCTGGTCGCGGCGTCGAGTCTCCTCGCGTTCGCCGCCGCCGCACGATGGGCCTGGACGGCCCGCGAACCCGAGCCGGGGTTGCCGGTGCTGTACGCGCCGCCGGACGGTTTCGGACCGGTGCAGACCGTCTACGTCGCCTCCGAACGCCCCGGACCTGCACCGCTCGCGGCCACGCTGCTGTACGCCGCAGAGGAGGGGCTGGTCGAGTTGCGTCCCGCCGGGACCGGCAAGAAGTCGGACGTGTGGGAGGTCCGGGGCGTCGCCTCCGCGGACACGTGGGCGGCGACCGATCCGGTGACCCGGGCGGTCGGCGACGCGCTGCAGATCTCGTACCCGGGGGCGGTGCTGCGGGCCGACGGCTCGAAGTCGGCGGGGGAACGGCTGTCGAAGGCGACGACGGAGCTGGCGTCCCAGTGCCGGATCTGGGCCCGCAACGAGGGTCTGGTGGCCCCGTCCACGCGCGAGCGCCTCGGTAAGGCGGCGGTGGTGCTGGCGCTGGTGCTCGCGGTGGCCGGGTTCGCCGTGCCGGTGTGGCCGAGCATGTGGGGCCTGCCGGCGGCGGCGTTCGTGTTCGGGGGCTGGGAACTGCTGCGCCCGGAGGCGGGGACCCGGCGCACCGCGAAGGGCCGCGAGCTGTGGTCGCGTGCCGGCGGGTTCCGGCGCATGCTCGTGACCCCGTCGAGCGAGGACCGCTACCGGTTCTCGGCGGAACAGGACCTCTACACCCGCTACATTCCGCACGCGGTCGCCTTCGGCGTGGCCGAGAAGTGGGCGGAGAAGTACCGCACGGTCACCGGGGCGGAGCCACCGGTGCCGGCGTGGTACCCGTATCCGGTCGGAGTGCACGGATTCGCTTCCGGGGCAGGAGGATTCGACAGTTTCGAGTCGGCCCTGTCGTCGTCGATCGGCGCGTACACCGCGTCCCAGTCCTCGTCGTCGGGCGGTGGTGGCGGCGGCGGTGGTGGTGGCGGCGGGGGCGGCGGCTCCTGGTGACCGAGTGGTGAACGAGGCACCGGCGCGCCCGCACCGGTGCCGGGCAGCGGAAGGAGGGCGGTCCCATGGTGACCGCAGTCGTGATCGTCGTCGTGCTGGTGGTGGTGCTCGTCGCCGTGTTCGTGGTCGGGTTCAACCGGCTGCGCCGCGCCGACGTGCTGGCCCAGGAGGCCCTGGGCGGCATCGACGTGCAACTGAGCCGGCGCGCCGACCTGGTGCCGAATCTCGTGTCGACGGTGCGAGGCTACGCGGCGCACGAGAAGAGCGTGTTCGAGGAGGTCACCGCCGCGCGCACCGCCACGTCGCGGGCCGCCTCCGGCGGCACGGTGGCGGAGAAGGCCCAGGCCGACGCGCGCCTCGAGAAGGCGATGTTCGACGTGCTCGCCGTCGCCGAGAACTACCCGGACCTCAAGGCCTCGGCCAACTTCCTGGACCTGCAGCGTCAGCTGGGGGAGACCGAGGACCAGCTCGCCTTCGCCCGCCAGTACTACAACGACGCCGCAGGCCGGCTCAACACGTCGCTGAAGACCATCCCGTGGATGTTCTTCGCAGGGCCGGCAGGGGTGCGCGAGCGCGAGTTCTACACCGCCCCGGCGGGCACGGAACTGCCGCCGACCGTGTCGTTCTGATCGCCCCGGCGCGCTCCGGAGCATCCGCCCGCCCTACCGTTGACTGGTGAGCAGCACCGCATCCCGCCCCGACACCGGCATCCTGTTCGGACTCGGCGCCTACCTGACGTGGGGGATGTTCCCCGCGTTCTTCGGCCTGCTCGAACCCGCCGGAGCCGTGGAGATCCTCGCCCACCGGGTGCTGTGGACGCTGCTGGCGATGCTGCTGCTGCTCGCCGTCCTCGGCCGGCTCGGCTCGCTGCGGGGACTGGGGGTGCGGGTGTGGGCGCTGGTCGCGGCGGCCTCCGCGGCCATCGCCGTCAACTGGGGCACCTACATCTACGGCGTGGTCTCGGGTCGGGTGGTCGAAACCGCACTGGGCTACTTCGTCAACCCGCTGGTCAGCGTGCTGTTCGGGGTGCTGTTCTTCCGGGAGCGGCTGCGCCGCGCGCAGATCGCGGCGCTGCTCGTGGCGACCGCCGCGGTGGCGGTGATCACCGTGGACTACGGGCGGCCGCCGATCATCGCGCTCACCCTCGCGTTCTCGTTCGCCCTGTACGGGGTGATCAAGAAGATCGTGCCGCTCGACCCGCGCACCTCGCTGACGGGGGAGGGCGTCGTCGCCGTGCCCTTCGCGGCGGGCTACCTGATCTTCCTCGCCGTCACCGGCACCGGCACGTTCCTCGGTCACGGCGCCGGGCACTCGCTGCTGCTCGTGTCGGCCGGGCTCGTCACGGCGCTGCCCCTGCTGCTGTTCGGTGCGGCCGCCCAGCGGGTTCCCCTGGTCACCCGGCGGGCTACCTGATCTTCCTCGCCGTCACCGGCACCGGCACGTTCCTCGGTCACGGCGCCGGGCACTCGCTGCTGCTCGTGTCGGCCGGGCTCGTCACGGCGCTGCCCCTGCTGCTGTTCGGTGCGGCCGCCCAGCGGGTTCCCCTGGTCACCCTCGGCATGCTGCAGTACCTGACGCCGAGCCTGCAGATGGCGTGGGGTGTGCTGGTCCTGCACGAGGACATGCCCGCCTCCCGCTGGATCGGGTTCGGGCTGATCTGGATCGCGCTCGCGATCTTCACCGCCGACGCCGTGGCCCGGGGTCGCCGGGCTCGCGGGACGCTCGAGCCGGTCCCCTCGAGTGCACCGCAGTAACACCGGTCACGACACGCCGTCCGGGCCGGTGTGGCGGTCCGATCCCGTCGCCGCGGGGGCCTACACTCGGGATGCTCACAGACCTTCCGGGAGAGGCACGCGTGGCTGACTCGTTCGTTCATCTGCACAACCACACCGAGTATTCGATGCTCGACGGAGCCGCGAAGGTCGGTCCCCTGTTCAAGGAGGCCGAGCGGCTGGGGATGACGGCGGTCGGGATGACCGACCACGGGAACATGTACGGCGCCAGCGAGTTCTACAACGTCGCCGAGAAGCAGGGCATCAAGCCGATCATCGGCATCGAGGCCTACATCGCGCCCGAGTCGCGGTTCAGCACCAAGCGCGTGCAGTGGGGCGACCCGAGCCAGAAATCCGACGACGTCTCCGGCTCGGGCTCGTACACGCACATGACGATGGTCGCCGAGAACGCCACCGGGCTGCGCAACCTGTTCAAGCTGTCGTCGCTCGCGTCGATCGAGGGGCAGCTCGGCAAGTGGGCCCGCATGGACGAGGATCTCATCGCCCACCACGCCGAGGGCATCATCGCCACCACCGGTTGCCCGTCCGGGGAGATCCAGACCAGGCTGCGTCTGGGCCACGAGCGCGAAGCGCTCGAGGCGGCCGCGAAGTGGCAGGAGATCTGGGGCAAGGACAACTTCTTCCTCGAACTCATGGACCACGGCCTGTCCATCGAGCGTCGGGTCCGTGAGGGCCTGCTCGACATCGGCCGCAAGCTCGACATCCCGCCGCTGGCGACCAACGACTGCCACTACGTCACCAAGGACGCCGCCGAGAACCACGAGGCGCTGCTGTGCATCCAGACCGGCAAGACGCTCTCGGATCCGACCCGCTTCAAGTTCGACGGTGACGGCTACTACCTGAAGTCCGCCGCGGAGATGCGGGCGCTGTGGGACGACGAGGTGCCGGGCGCGTGCGACAACACGCTCCTGATCGCCGAGCGGGTCCAGCCCTACAAGGAGGTGTGGACCCACCGGGACCGGATGCCGATCTTCCCCGTCCCCGAGGGGCACACGCAGGCGACGTGGCTGCGCGAGGAGGTTCTGCGCGGGCTCGACCGGCGATTCCCGGACGGCGTGCCGCAGGAGTACCTCACCCGCGCCGAGTACGAGATCGGCGTCATCAACGAGATGGGCTTCCCCGCCTACTTCCTCGTCGTCGGTGACCTGATCAGCCACGCTCGCGAGGTCGGCATCCGCGTCGGCCCCGGCCGCGGTTCGGCCGCGGGCTCCCTCGTCGCCTACGCGATGGGCATCACGAACATCGACCCGATCCCGCACGGTCTGCTGTTCGAGCGGTTCCTCAACCCCGAGCGCGTGTCCATGCCCGACATCGACATCGACTTCGACGATCGCCGCCGCGGTGAGATGGTGCGCTACGCCACCGACCGGTGGGGGGCCGACCGCGTGGCCCAGGTGATCACCTTCGGCACCATCAAGACCAAGGCCGCGATCAAGGATTCGGCCCGCGTGCAGTTCGGCCAGCCCGGATTCGCCATCGCCGATCAGATCACCAAGGCGCTGCCGCCGCCGATCATGGCCAAGGACATCCCGGTCTCGGGCATCACCGATCCGAACCACGAGCGGTACAAGGAGGCCGCCGAGGTCCGGGCGCTGATCGAATCCAACCCGGACGTGAAGAAGATCTACGACACCGCGCTCGGCCTCGAGGGCCTGATCCGCAACGCGGGCGTCCACGCGTGCGCGGTGATCATGTCCTCCGAGCCGCTGATGGATGCGATCCCGCTGTGGAAGCGGGCGCAGGACGGCGCGATCATCACCGGTTGGGACTACCCGTCGTGCGAGGCCATCGGCCTGCTGAAGATGGACTTCCTCGGTCTGCGCAACCTCACCGTCATCGGCGACGCGATCGAGAACATCAAGAACAACCGCGGCATCGACCTCGACCTCGACACGCTGCCGCTCGAGGATCCGCCCACGTACGAACTACTGGCCCGCGGCGACACCCTCGGCGTGTTCCAGCTCGACGGCAGCGCGATGCGGGATCTGCTGCGCCGCATGCAGCCGACCGGGTTCGAGGACATCGTCGCCGTGCTCGCGCTGTACCGGCCCGGACCGATGGGCATGAACGCCCACAACGACTACGCCGACCGCAAGAACGGCCGGCAAGAGGTCAAGCCGATCCACCCCGAGCTCGAGGAACCGCTGAAGGACATCCTCGCCGACACCTACGGTCTGATCGTCTACCAGGAGCAGATCATGCAGATCGCTCAGAAGGTGGCCGGTTACTCGCTCGGACGAGCCGACATCCTGCGCCGCGCGATGGGCAAGAAGAAGGCCGAGGTCCTCGCCGCCGAGTTCGAGGGCTTCGAGGAGGGCATGCTCGCCAACGGTTTCTCCAAGCCGGCGATCAAGGCCCTGTGGGACACGATCCTGCCCTTCGCCGGGTACGCGTTCAACAAGTCGCATGCCGCCGGGTACGGCCTGGTCTCCTTCTGGACGGCCTACCTCAAGGCCAACTACCCGGCCGAGTACATGGCGGGCCTGCTCACGTCGGTCGGCGACGACAAGGACAAGGCCGCGGTCTACCTGTCCGACTGCCGCAAGATGGGGATCACGGTGCTGCCGCCGGACGTCAACGAGTCGCGGGTGGACTTCGCGTCGGTGGGGGAGGACATCCGATTCGGCCTCGGCGCGGTCCGCAATGTCGGCTCCAACGTCGTCGCGTCCATCATCCGCGCGCGGGAGGAGAAGGGCCGGTTCACCGACTTCTCCGACTACCTCAACAAGATCGACGCTCTCGCGTGCTCGAAGAAGGTCACCGAGTCGCTGATCAAGGCCGGCGGCTTCGACTCGCTCGGCCATCCCCGCAAGGGCCTGATGCTCGTGCACGCCGACGCGATCGACGCGGTGATGGGCACCAAGAAGGCCGAGGCGATCGGGCAGTTCGACCTGTTCGGCGGCGCGGATGCCGACGAGTCGGTGACCTCGGTGTTCAACGTGAAGATCCCCGAGGAGGAATGGGATACCAAGCACAAGCTCGCCCTCGAACGGGAGATGCTGGGACTGTACGTGTCCGGGCATCCGCTCAACGGCGTCGAGCACGTCCTCGCCCAGCAGGCCGACACCGCGATCCCGACCATCCTCGAAGGCGCGATCAAGGACGGCGCCCAGGTCACCGTGGGCGGCATCCTGGCCTCGGTGAACCGCCGCATCAACAAGAACGGCCTGACATGGGCGTCGGCTCAGCTCGAGGACCTCGCCGGCGGGATCGAGGTGCTGTTCTTCCCGCAGTCCTACTCCGTGTACGGCATGGACGTCGTCGAGGACTCCGTGGTGCTGGTCAAGGCCCGGGTGTCGGTCCGCGACGACCGGATCTCGTTGATCGCCAACGATCTTGCCGTGCCCGACCTGTCTCAGGTGGGGGTGGCCAAGCCGCTGTCGGTGTCGATGCCCACCCGGTTGTGCACCCCTGACAAGGTGGGTGCGCTCAAGAGCGTGCTCACCCGCCACCCGGGTACCTCGGATGTGCACGTGCGGTTGATCTCCGGCAGCAAGGTGACCGTGCTGAAGGTGGACGACAGCCTGCGGGTGGAGCCCTCGTCTGCGCTGATGGGGGATCTCAAAGCCCTGCTCGGGCCGGCCTGCCTGGCGACGTGACCGGCTCCCGGGACGGGGGCGGTCAGGGCTCGCGGCGGTAGTGCAGCAGGCGGGCCCACCACACGACGGTGGCGGTGCCGGCGGCGGCGAGCACGGCGGTCTGCGCGTCCGCGGTGATCGCGAACAGCGCCAGCAGCACCAGGACGGCCGCGACGAGCGCCTCGAGCTTGTACAGCGGCCATGCGGTTCCGGCCACGTCGACGGACGCGGGCCGGCGGCGGACGCGAGCGGGCGAATCCGTCGTCATCTCGACCTCCGTGCGCCTCGGGGAATCCGTTCACCAGGCTACTCGCAGACTTGTGTTCGGGCCACCGAACTTTGCCGATCGCGGGGGTGATGTCGGACCCGGGCGGACGGATCCGCCCGGTGCGCTGCGGCGGAGTGCGCGCCGGTGTTGACTGGAGCCATGCCTCTCACCGGAGAATACGAACCGAGTCCGTCCCAGTGGGCCGCCGATCAGGTGGCGCTGTACGAGGGTTCCGGCGGCACCGAGGGCACGACCCTCAACGGCCGGCCGGTGGTCGTGCTGACCAGCCGCGGAGCGAAGAGCGGCAAGCTCCGGAAGACCCCGCTGATGCGGGTCGAGCACGACGGGGTGTACGCGGTGGTCGCCTCGCTCGGTGGTGCCCCGACGCATCCGGTCTGGTACTTCAACGTCCGGGCGGATCCGCACGTCGAACTGCGTGACGGGCCGACGGTCCGGGACATGACCGCCCGCGAGGTCCACGGCAGGGAGAAGGACCTGTGGTGGCGGCGTGCGGTCGAGGCGTTCCCCGACTACGCCGAGTACCAGAAGAAGACGGATCGGGAGATCCCGGTCTTCGTCCTCGAGCCCCGGTAGCGCGCGGGGTCCGGCGGCCGCGGCAGCGGACGCAGTGGCGAAACCCGCATTGGGGGTTCCGGGTCGGTAGTGGCAGCATGGGTAGGTGACCACTACTTCGCGAACCGCTGATCCGATGCACCTGCCCGCCCTGAGCGTGGCCGACATCGAGGCCGCGGCGGAGCGAATTTCCGCGGTCGTCGCCCCCACACCGCTCGAGTACAGCGAGCGGCTCTCCGTCCTCACCGGGGCGAACGTCTATCTCAAGCGCGAGGATCTCACCCGCGTGCGCTCGTACAAGCTGCGCGGCGCCTACAACGTCATGGCGCAGCTCTCCCCGGCGGAACGCGAGGCGGGTGTGGTGACGGCCAGTGCCGGCAATCACGCACAGGGCGTGGCCTACTCGTGCCGGGCGATGGGGGTCCGGGGCCGGATCTACGTGCCCACCCGGACCCCTAAGCAGAAGCGGGACCGGATCCGCGCGCACGGCGGGGCGTTCGTCGAACTCATCCCGACGGGTGACACCTTCGACGCGGCCGCCGCGGCGGCCGCGGAGGACGTCGCGCGGACCGGCGCGACGATGGTCGCGCCGTTCGACGACGCCCGCACCGCGGCGGGTCAGGGCACCATCGCCCGGGAGATGCTCGATCAGCTGCCGGCGGCGCCGGACCTGGTGCTGGTTCCGGTCGGCGGCGGTGGCTGCCTGGCCGGCATCGCGGCGTACCTGCACGAGAAGTCGCCGCACACCTCGATCGTCGGGGTGGAACCGGCCGGGGCGGCGTCGATGACCGCTGCCCTCGTCGCGGGCGGGCCGGTGACCCTGCCGGAAGTGGATCCGTTCGTCGACGGAGCCGCCGTGAAACGGGTCGGCGACGTGCCGTACGCGGTCGTCTCCCGGCTCGGCCCCGAGATCGTCTCCCACGCGAACCTGCCGCTGGTCGCGGCGCTGCGCAACGACGGCCTGGGCACCGGGCCGTTCGGGATGACCCAGGTCGACGAGGGCGCCGTGTGCACGGCGATGCTCGACCTGTATCAGAACGAGGGCATCATCGCCGAGCCGGCGGGGGCGCTGTCCGTCGCCGCGCTCGAGGGGCTGACCGTCGCGCCGGGTGCGACGGTGGTGTGCCTGATCTCGGGGGGCAACAACGACGTCTCCCGCTACGGGGAGGTCATCGAGCGTTCTCTGGTGCACCGCGGTCTCAAGCACTACTTCCTGGTGGACTTCCCCCAGGAGCCCGGGGCGCTGCGACGGTTCCTCGACGAGGTGCTCGGTCCCGACGACGACATCACCCTGTTCGAGTACGTCAAGCGCAACAACCGGGAGTTCGGTGCGGCGCTGGTCGGCATCGAACTCGGCACGGCCGACGGTCTGGCGTCACTGCTGGCGCGGATGGACCTCTCGCCGATCGAGGCGCAGCGGCTCGAGCCGGGCTCGCCGGCCTACCGCTATCTCACCTGAGCCGGACGGGATCCCGGCGGGGGAGCGCCGTCCCCCGCCGCGGTCCGCGGCGGCCGCTCAGCGCCAGGGGGCGCAGACCAGCCAGGGGCCGAACCACCAGCACGGGGCCGGCGGACCCCACCGGTTCCGTTCCCAGCCGCGATCGTGGTCCCGGCGGTCGCGGTGGTCGCGGCGATCCCAGTCGTTGCGGTGATCGGTCTGCTCCCAAGTGATCCCGATCGGCGCCGGGGCGTCGGCGGGTGCCGCGGCCGCGACTCCGGCCGGGGCGAGAGTGAGGGTGGCGGCGAGGAGTGCGCCGACGGTGGCAGTCCGGAGTTTCATGGAAATACACCCCGAGAAGCGTGTGCGTGCAGGAAGATTCCCCGACTACTCTTGACCGTACTCGGGACGGTCGGCGACAATCAAGGGTTCTTCGTCCCCAGGAGCCGGGCGACGACGCGCCTGTGCAGTTCCGGGTCGGGCTTGGGCAGGCCGAGCATCGCGCCCAGGTAGATGCCGTCGCCGACGAGGCGCACGATCTCGGCGGTGACCGGGTCTTCGATCTCCGCGCGCAGCCCCTCGTCCCACGACCGCAGCACCTCGACGACCGCCCGGTGCACGTCGTCGTGCCGGCCGTCGGCGCTGCGCAGGGCGGCCACCGTGGACCGGAACAGGTCCATCTCCGCCGAGTCGCCGGTCTCGTCCGGGTCGGCAAGGTACCACTCCGCGACCGGGGTGCCGCCCGCGACGGCGTCGGCGAGTCGGGCGTCGCCGCGTTCGCCGAGGCGCCGCACCATGGCGGCGAGCATCGCCTCCTTGGTCGGGAAGTGGTACAGCAGACCGCCTTTCGATACCCCTGCGGCGGCCGCGACGCCCTCGAGCGTCACCTGGGCGACCCCCACGTCGACGAGGGTGCGTTCGAGGGCGTCGAGGATCCGGTCGCGTGTGTCGGAGGCCATGGCCCGATCCTACCGTCCGTTTCTGTACCGTCCGGACGGTAGGTGCTACCGTACTTTGTGTACCGGCTGGACGGTTCAGTGTGGAGGGACGAAGGATGACGAACACCGGGCAGATGCCGCCGGTCCACCCGGCGGACGCGGGAACCGGGCATGCGCAGGCCGGCGTGCGCACCTGGGCGGGCCTGGTGGTGCTCGCGGGTGCCGTGCTGCTGATCGCGGTCGATGCAACCGTTCTCGACCTCGCCCTGCCCTTCCTCAGCGCCGATCTGGCCCCGAGTGGGGTCCAGCTGCTGTGGATCATCGACGTGTATTCGTTCGCCGTGGCCGGTCTGCTGGTGACGATGGGCGTGCTCGGCGACCGCGTCGGCCGACGCCGGCTCCTGCTGATCGGTGCCGTCGGCTTCGCCGCGGCGTCGGTGCTCGCGGCGTGGGCGCCGAGTCCCGAGCTGCTGATCGTGGCGCGGGCACTACAGGGTGTCTCGGGCGCCACCCTCATGCCCGCCACCCTGGGACTCATCCGGCACATGTTCACCGATCCGCGGGAGCGGACCGTCGCCATCGGCGTGTGGGGCGCGATGGCCGGCGGCGGGGCCGCCGCCGGCCCGCTCGTCGGCGGCTGGCTGCTCGAGCACTTCTGGTGGGGGTCGGTGTTCCTGATCAACCTTCCGATCATGGCGGTCCTCGTGGTCGCCGCGCCGTTCCTCGTCCCGGAATCGCGGGATCCGCACCCGGGCCGCTTCGACCTGCCGGGAGCCGCCCTGTCCCTGCTGGCCGTGGTACCGATCGTCTACGCGGTCAAGGAGACCGCGCTGCACGGCCCCCGCGTCGCGGCGCTGGTCGCGCTGGGGGGTGGTCTGACGGCCGCCGTCGCGTTCGTTCGTCGCCAGCGGAGCGCGGCGGATCCGCTGCTCGACCTCACGCTGTTCCGGCACCGCGAGTTCTCGGCCGCCGTCGCGACCAATCTGCTGTCGATCTTCGCCCTCGCCGGGGTGTTGTTCTTCGGTTCCCAGTACCTGCAGCTGGTCCTCGGAGTCGGACCGCTGGAGGCGGGTCTGCTGATGCTCCCCGGCACCGCGACCAGCGCCCTGTCCGCACTCGGCGCGGCCTGGCTCGTGCGGCGCCTGCCGGTGGGAACCGTCCTGTCGGGTGCCCTGGCCGTCGCAGCCGTGGGCGCCGCCGTGCTCCTGGCGCTGGACACCGCGCACGGAGCCGGCGTGTTCGTCGCCGGTTTCGTCCTCATCGGCGTGGGCGTCGGCATCGCGCTGACCCTCACCACCGACCTGGTGGTCGGGGCCGCCCCGGCCGACCGGGCCGGCGCCGCGTCCGCGGTGTCGGAGACGGCCTACGAGCTCGGTGTCGCCCTCGGTGTCGCGGTCCTCGGCAGCGTCGTCACCGCCGTCTACCGGTCCCGGCTCGGCGTCCCGGGTGGGGACCACGAGTTCGATACCCTCGGCGGCGCCGTCGCCGCGGCCGGGCGCCTGCCGGCGGCCGAGGCGGAGATCCTCCTCGAGTCGGCGCGCTCCGCGTTCGTCGCCGGCACCCACGGTGCCGCGGCCGCCACCGCGGCGATTCTGGCGGCCACTGCCGTGCTCACCCTGCGGATGCTGCGCCCGCGATGACCCGTCAGGTCCGAGGTGCAGCGGCGGCGTCGAGAACGACGAACGAATGCCCCGGGACGAGGGTCGCGGAGGCGGTCCGGTTGACCACCACCGGCTCCCACCACACGAGGGGAGCCCCGCCGAAGGGCACGGTGACCGGGTCGGGTCCGAGGTTGCACGCCACGCGCAGGCTGCCGCGGTGCAGCACGATCCAGCGCTCGTCCTCGTCGTAGTCGACGTGCAGGTGCTCGAGCCACGGATCGGTCAGCTCGGCGCGTTCGCGGCGCAACGCCAGGAGCTGCCGGTAGCAGTTGAGCACCCGTGCGTGGGCGGGTTCGGTCCGTTCGGCCCAGTTCAGCGTCGACCGCCGGAACGTCTCCGGATCCTGCGGGTCGGGGACGTCCTGGGCGTCCCATCCGTGCTCGGAGAACTCGCGCCGACGTCCTTCGGCGGTGGCCCGGGCCAGCTCGGGTTCCGGGTGGGAGGTGAAGTACTGGAACGGTGAGCTCGCGTCCCACTCCTCGCCCATGAACAGCATGGGGGTGAACGGGGAGGTCAGCACCAGCGCGGCCTTGACGGCGAGCTGACCGGGGTCGAGGTAGTGGCCGGGCCGGTCGCCGACCGCCCGGTTGCCGACCTGGTCGTGGGTGCACGTGTAGGCCAGCAGGGAGCTCGCCGGGAGGCGCCCGGTGTCGAGCGGCCGCCCGTGGGTGCGCCCGCGGAAGCTCGAATAGGTGCCGGCGTGGAAGAACCCGTGCCGCAGGGTGCGGGCGAGGCAGTCGAGCGAACCGAAATCGCCGTAGTAGCCCTGCCGCTCCCCGGAGACGGCGGCGTGCACGGCGTGGTGGATGTCGTCGTCCCACTGCGCCTGCAGGCCGTAACCGCCGGCTGCGCGGGGCGAGATCATCTTCGGATCGTTCAGATCGCTCTCCGCGATCAGGCTGAGCGGACGGCCCAGATGCGCCGACATCCGGTACGTCGCGACGGCCAGCTCCTCGAGCAGATGCACGGCGGTGTGGTCGACGAGAGCGTGCACCGCGTCCAGGCGCAGCCCGTCGATGTGGAACTCCCGCATCCAGCGCAGGGCGTTGTCGAGGATGTAGCGGCGCACCTCGCCGGAGTCCGGACCGTCGAGGTTGACCGACGCACCCCAGGTGCCCTGCCCACCGGACAGGTACGGCCCGTAGCGGTCCAGGTAGTTGCCGGACGGTCCGAGATGGTTGTACACCACGTCCAGGATCACCCCGAGGCCGCGGGCGTGGGCGGCGTCGACGAAGCGCTGCAGGCCGTCCGGACCGCCGTAGGGCTCGTGCACCGCGTACCAGAGCACACCGTCGTAACCCCACCCGCGGGTGCCGTTGAAGGCGTTGACCGGCATGAGTTCGACCAGGTCGACACCGAGGTCGACGAGGTCGTCGAGCCGGGCGACGGCCGCGTCGAAGGTGCCCTCCTCGGTGAAGGTGCCCACGTGCAACTCGTACACCACCCCGCCGGCGAGTTGCCGGCCGGTCCACGACGTGTCGGTCCAGGCGCGCTCGTCGAGCGTGTGCAGCTGGGACAGCCCGTGCACCCCGTCCGGTTGCCGCGGGGAGCGCGGGTCGGGCAGCACGGTCTCGTCCTCGTCGAGGAGGAAGCCGTAACGGGCACCGGGGGAGGCGTCGACCTCGGTGCGCCACCACCCCTGGTCCTCCCGGCGCATGGGGTGAACGGTGCCGTCGACGTGGAGCCGGACGGATTGCGGGGTCGGAGCCCAGACCTCGAAGGTGTGCACCCGATCAGCATGCCCGCTCGCCGCTGCCGCTGCAGACCTCCGGAATCGGCTGCAGTTCCGATGCAACCGATGCTGATAAGCTGAGTTCGATGTCCCAGCATGCCAAGAGGGCCTACAGTTCACCGCTGCGTGAGGAGGCTGCGCGCCGGACGCGAGCGACGATCGTCGACGCCGCCGCCCGGCTCTTCGTCGACCGCGGGTACGTCAGCACCACGGTCAGGCAGATCGCCGAGGCTGCCGGGGTGGCGGTGCGCACGGTCTTCACGGCGTTCCCCGGCGGCAAGTCCGAACTGTTCCGGGAGGCGCTCGACGCCGCGGTCGCGGGCGGGTCCGCGGTTGCCGTCGGCGACGAGCCCGCGCCGGGCCGGGGGCCACGTCCGGGACGGGTCGCGACCGGAACCGCGGGCTCGGACGCCGAACGCATCGTCGAGCAGGTCGTCCGCTACGGCGCCGACCTGCTCGAGCGGGCCGGCGGTCTGCTGATGACCTCGGTCGAGTCCTCGGGTGCGGACCCGGACATGCGCCGGTTCGCCGACGAGGACGCGCGCGCGACCGCGGACAACGCGCGCACCATCGCGGACGGGCTGCACCGGCACGGATTGCTGCGCGACGACGTGAGCGTGGAGCACGCGGCGCACGTGTTCTACACGCTGGGTTCTCCGCAGGTGCATGCCCTGCTGCGCCGCGACTGCGGCTGGGACGTGGACGAATACCGGGCGTGGCTCACGGCGACCCTGCGGGCGACGCTCCTGCGCTGAGCGCGGCCGCGGGCCCGGCCGCCCGCACCGCCCTCGGGGTGGTCCCGAAACGGGCCCGGAACGCCGTGCCGAACGCACTGAGCGAACCGAAGCCGGACGCGAAGGCGATACCCCCCACGGACACCGCGTTCCAGCGCGGATCCTCGAGGCGGCTGCGGGCGCGGTCCAGCCGCCGGGCGCGGAGCAGTTCCGCGGGCGTGGTGCCGGCCGTCCGCAACGCGAGCTGCAGTTGGCGCAGCGACCAGCCCAGCTCGCGGGCCATCGACGCCGGGGTCAGATCCGGGTCGTCCGAACGTTCGTCGACGTAGGCCCGGGCCGCCTCGGCCACCGCCTGCAGGCCACCGGGACGGAGGGGGCCGTGGGTATCGGCCAGGACGAGGGACACGAGCTCGATCACCCGTGCGCTGATCGCGACGAAGGCGGGGCCGGACAGCGACGTGCGTTCGCGGGCCAGCGTCCGCGTCATGGTCCCCGCCACCGCCCCGACGCCGCGGCGCAGGTCGAGCACACTCGGGCCGTCGGCGACGGCCCGATCGGGCAGGCAGCCCTCGGGGACGGTGAGCACCCACGCCCGGGCGTGGGCGCCATGGACGAGCTCGAACGGGCGGGCCATCGACACCAGGGCCGCGCGCCCGACGGGCACCGGCAGTGCGTGCCCGCCGTGGGCGACGGTGAGCGCACCGGACTTCGGCACGAACAAGCGCATGCTCCGGTCGTCGTCCCCGCGGACGTGCCGGGCGGTCCGCGCGTAGGTGATGCGATCGGACCAGAACTCGACGAGCTGGTGACCGCCGCAGCGCTGCACGTGTGTGGCCCCGACGAAGCCGGCCGGGGCACGCTCGTCCCGATCGGGGAACGAATAGTCCAGGGTGCCGTGGTTGAACCGCACGTGGTCGGTCCAGAACTCGGCGCGGTCGCGCTCCGGCACCCGGCCCGTCGTCGTGAACCGCACCTCGTACTCCGCTGCCACCGTGACCTCCTCGTCGGCCGTGCGCGCGCCGGACAGTGCTCTGCGCGGATCGGCGAGTGCTGCGTCCCGCCCGCTCCCTACGCTCGTCGGCAGTGTAGTGACGAACGCCACAGCCGGAGCGCGGTGGCCCGATCCAGGAGGTTTCCATGCTGCGAGCAGCGGTCAACGGGACGGAACTCGCCTACGTCGACGCCGGTCCGCGCGACGGAGTGCCGATCGTGTTCAGCCATTCGCTCTTCTTCGATCACACGATGTTCGACGCGCTCGCGGAGAAGTTCACCGCCGACGGGTACCGGGTCGTCGCCTACGATCATCGCGGGCAGGGCGAGAGCGCCCCGGCGCCGCGGGCGGAACTCGCGGTCGACGTCCTCGCCGAGGACGCGGCGGCCCTGATCGAACACCTCGGTCTGGCCCCGTGCCACGTCGTCGGCAACTCGCTCGGCGGGTTCGTCGCGCTGCGGCTCGCCGCGCGACGCCCCGAACTGCTCCGCACGGCCGCCGCGCTGGGTTCGTCGGCGGAGGAGGAACACAAGCTCGCCGAGTTCGCTCCGCTGGTCGAGCATCTCACCGAGCACGGCACGGCGGACGTCGTCGACACGGTCATGTACATCATGTTCGGCGATTCGAGCCTCGCTCAGGAGAGTTCGATGACGAGCACGTGGCGCGCCGCGATCGCCCGGCTCGAACCCCGCATCGGCGACGCCGCCCACGGCGTCATCCACCGCGGGCGGATCGTCGAGGAGCTGGCCGGGTGCCGCGTGCCGGTCCTCGCCGTCGCCGGGAGCGAGGACCACGCGTACCCGCCGCCGATCTCGTCGGCGAACATCGCCGACGCCGCGAGCGGCCGGCACGTCACGGTGGACGCCGCAGGGCACTCCGTGGCACTCGAACAGCCGGAGGCGGTCGCCGAGCACCTCAGGAAGCACTTCGCCGCGGCGGAGAAGGGCTGATCCGCAGGTCGGAGGGGCGCGGCAGCCGCCCGGCGACCTGAACCGTGCGGAGCTCGCGCACAGCAGCGGGAGGGCACCGGGCAGGAGCGATCGGGATGTACGGGCACGAATCCATACGAGACGGAATATCAAAATTATCCGAATAAGTGTGTCCACGTTCCTCGATCCACCGAAGCCCCGCCGAATAACCCCGCCGAGCAGCCACGCCGACCTCGGGCGGTGCGACGTGCCCCGGTGCCGAACCGGGGACGCTGACACAACCCGCCGACGGCACGGCGGGCGTGTTTCGGACCACCGCGCGGCGGATACCCGGGGCCGACAGGTTCCACCGTCCGCGCCCCCACCGGGGGTGCGGACGGCGATCGTCGCCGGCTCGACGGGTCGGTGACGGTGCGCCGGAGATGACGCTGCCGAGAAGGGGTTCCATGAGCCACGCCAGCTTCGCGTCCCGGGTCGGCGCGGCACGCGAGAGGATGTTCGATCTCGTGCTGGAGATCGCGGCGATCGTCGAGGCCGCCGACGCGCTCGACCGGGACTCCCTGCCCCTCGCCGACGAGATCGCCGTGAGCGGACTGATCGATGCCCTCACCGACGTGAGCCGGCACTTCGATGCGGCGGCGGAACCGTTCGGGGAGGCGGTGTGGTTCTCGCGGCACCTGCCCGGTCCGTTCGGTTGACGGCCACGGGTGAGGATTGCGCCGCCGGAAACCGGGTATGCGGTCGGGGCCGAGACGCTGCGCTCGGCCCTGTTTCCGTACAGCAGACACCAGGAGCGCACTTGAGCAACCAGGACCCCGGACCCCGACCCGAAGATGCGCCCGGCCTCGACGCCGGTGGGGGCGTACAGCCCGGAGACACCCCACCCGACGCCGGACAGACCTCCGGCCTGTCGCATCCCCAACCGAACCCGAGCCGGGTGATGCCCGTCTTCGCGATCGTGCTCATCGCGCTGATCGTGCTCGGAGTGGCGGCGTTCTTCGTGGCGCGCGCGTTCGCCCTGTTCGACTGAGACACCGAACGACTGGGACACCGAACGACTGAGACACCGAACGGTCGGGCTCGTCAGGGTCGTCCGAGCGCCCCGACGTAGTACCAGCGGCCACCCTCACGGAGGAACCGGCTGTGCTCGTGCAGCACGTCCTCGTGACCGCCGAAGCGGTAGTGGGCCCGGAACTCGACCGTCCCCTCCGAGTGCAGGAACCCGCCGCTCGTGCGCACCACCTCGAGCCCGGTCCACCGCTGCGCCGGATCGAGATCCAGTCGCGCCGGGCGGGTGTCGGGGTGCCACGTACGACGCAGATAGTCGTCGTCGCCCACCGCGAAGGCGGTGTACCGCGACCGCATCAGCTGCTCGGGCGTCGGCGCGTCCCCACCCGCGAGGAACGGCCCGCAGCAGTCGCCGAACGGAAGACCCCGGCCGCACGGACACGGAGCGGACGATTCGGGCCGGGGGTAGCGCGGGCGTCGAGTCACCGGCACATTATCGCCGCCGCCCGGAACCGGACGGTCGTGGCACGATCGACGCCCGGGACGAGCGCGGTCGGAGGAACGGTGAACCATGGTCGATTCTGCCGCCACACCGGCGCGGGGACAGGGCAGTCCCGGCACCGCGCTACACCACAGCTTCGCGGCCGTCCCGGTGGCCGGGCCGTACGACACCGCCGCCGACGTGCTCGACCGGATGCGGGAACACAGCTTCGACAGTGCCGCCGTCGTCGCCGTGCTCGTCGGTGAGACGCTCGCCGGTCTCGTCACGATCGAACGGCTGCTGGCGGCCCCCGGTGCCGCCCGGATGGACGACCTCATGGACCCGGATCCGCCGGTGGTGCACCCGGATACCGCGCAGGAACGCGCCGCGTGGAAAGCGGTGCAGCACGGCGAGCCGGGCCTGGCCGTCGTGGACGGCCACGGCCGGTTCCGCGGCCTCATCGCGCCGCAACAACTGCTCGCCGTGCTGCTGCACGAGCACGATCAGGACATGGCCCGGATCGGCGGCTTCGCGCACTCGGTGGAGGCGGCGCGGGCCTCGAGCGTCGAGGGAATCCGTCGCCGGCTCTGGCACCGGCTGCCGTGGCTCGTCGTCGGTCTGATCGGGGCCATGGTCTCGGCCCGCCTGATGCAGGTGTTCGAGGCCGAACTCGACGCCGACCTCGCCGTCGCGTACTTCGTGCCGGGAATCGTGTACCTGGCGGACGCCGTCGGGACGCAGACCGAGGCACTGGTCATCCGCGGATTCTCGGTAGGGGTGGGGATCCGCCGGATCGTGCGCCGGGAGGTGCTGACCGGACTGTCGGTGGGGGCGCTCCTCGGGGCGACCATGCTGCCGGCCGTGCTGCTCATGACCGGGAACCGGGATCTCGCGGTCGCCGTGGCGTCGGCCGTGCTGGCCGCGAGCACCATCGCGACGACCGTGGCGATGGTGCTGCCGTGGGCGCTGCAACGGCTGGGCAAGGACCCGGCGTTCGGGTCCGGCCCGCTCGCGACGGTGATCCAGGACCTGCTCTCCATCGTCATCTACTTCGTGGCCGTGACGCTGCTCCTCGGCTGAGGGTGGGGCGATCTCCACCCCAGGGTTCCTTGGGGCGCAGGACGATACCGGGTCACGATGAGACCACCGACCGACAACCCGTGGAGGCCCCGTGACCGCAACCTCGGAGAGGTTCACCCCGAGCCACACCGACCCGGATCGCGTGTTCGACGAGATCGACCGGATCGATGCCGAGATCGTCGCCGCCATCCGGTACCGGACCGGCCTCGTCCACCGTGCCGGCCGGCTGCGCCGCGCCGGGCACGGAACGACGTCCGTGCATGCGTGCCGCGAGATGGCGGCGCTCACCCGGTTCACCACTGCGCTGGGCCGGGACGGCACGGCGCTGGCGGCGACGCTGCTGCGGTTGGGCCGCGAACCCCTTGCCGACACCGCGACCTGCGGGCAGGATTGAGTCCGCCCCCGGAGGTTGTGATGAGCGTCGTCACCGAATCGCGTCTGACATACGTCGACAAGCAGGGGCGGCAGCATCGATTCGAGCTGTCGCCGGGCTCGCCTCGCGTCACCATCGGCCGGGCCCCGACGTCGGATGTGGCCTTCACCGGCGACAACGAGGTCTCCCGCCTGCACGCCGTCGTGGAGTGGATCGGCACCCACTGGACCATCCTCGACGACGGGCTCTCCCGAAACGGCACGTTCCTCAACGGGGAACGCATCACGGGACGCCGGCGGCTTCGGGAGGGCGACAGCATCCGGATCGGCTCGATCCGCCTGACCTTCCAGGAGATCGGCGCCGGCCCGGACGAGGCGACCCGTGTCGCGTCGGAGCTGCCGACGGTGCGATCGCTGACGCAGACACAACGCGGCATCCTGCTCGCGTTGTGCCGGCCCTACAAGCACGGCGCCGCCTTCGCCACCCCGGCATCCAACCAGGACATCGCCTCCGAACTGTTCCTCAGCGTCGATGCGGTGAAGACCCACCTGCGGGCGCTGTTCGCGAAATTCGGGGTCGAGGACCTGCCGCAGAACCAGAAGCGGGTCCGGCTCGCCGAGCTCGCCCTCCACAGCGGCGTCATCACCGAACGCGACCTCTGACCGGCGGCTCACCCGACCCGCTGCAGCAACCCGCCGAGTGCCCGCGCGACCTCCGCGGGCCGGTCGGTGATCACCGAATGGCCCGCGCCGTCGACCCGCACCAGCTCGGCGCGTGGCAGCCGCTCCGCCAGACCGGCCGACAGCTCGAACGGGGTCCACTCGTCCGCCGAGCCGCACAGCACGACCGCGGGGACGGCGGCGAGCACCGCCAACGCGGCGGACTCGTCGAGCACCGCGAACGATCGCAGGAACGCCGCCATCGTCACCACCGGCGTGTCGTTCGCCAGCACCGCCATCAGAGCCGCCAACCGGGAGCCGGGGGTTCGTCGCTGCGACGTCCGCCGCAGCGGCCGCACCGCCCGCCCACCCAGGTGCAGCGCGCGTTGCACCGCGCCGGGCGCGTGTCGCACCGCCCGGTGGAACAACGCGACCGCGGGACTGTCGAGGTAACGCCCGAGACCCGACCGCCCGAGATCACCGGCGGCGGTGCCGATGAGACAGACCCCGGCGACGCGGGTGCCGATCTCGTGCGGATGCTGACGGGCGTAGGACAGGATCGTCATGCCGCCCATCGAGTGGCCGACCAGCACCACCGGCCCGGCGGAGACCGCGCGCAGTACCGCCGCGAGATCACGCCCGAGCTGTTCGACGGTGTACGTCTCCGGCCCGGCAGTGCCGGACGCGCCGTGACCCCGGTGGTCGAAGAACACCATCCGCAGCGTGGCCCCGTACCGCCGGATCAGCGAATCACGAAGCGGCGCCCAGGTTTCCGTGCGTCCGCAGTGCCCGTGGACGAACAGGGCGGTGAGCGGCGCGCCGGCCGCGCCGAGTTCGTGGACCGCGAGCGGCACGCCGTCGTCGGCGATCACCGTGTGGCGGCGCACGAAGCGCTCGGTGCGGAGGGTGGACATGCGGACAAGGATCCACGGACGCCGGCGCCGGGACGAGCAGCCCCGGTGGTGGTGGATTTCACCTCAGGGGGCCACTTCTGCACCCTGGGTGGTGGACAATCTCGTCATGGATGCGCAGCGGTACGTCGGCGTGGTCGGGCCCGCGGAAGCCACGGCCGAACAACGCCGGATCGCCCGTCAGGTCGGCGGGCTGCTCGCGGCGCGACGCGCCGTCGTCGTGACCGGGGGACTGGGCGGGGTGATGGCCGCGGCGTCGCGCGGCGCCGCCGAGGCCGGCGGCACCACCCTCGGCCTGCTCCCCGGCGACGACCGCGCGGAAGCCAACCCGTACCTGACCGTGTCGATTCCGACCGGGCTCGGCGAGATGCGCAACGCCCTGCTGGTACGCACGTGCGAGGCGCTGATCGCGGTCGGCGGCAGCTGGGGCACGCTCAGCGAGATCGCGCTCGCCGTCCGGACCGGGGTCCCGGTGATCTCGATCGGGGGGTGGCCGCTGCCCGCCGCCGGGGTGCTCGCCGTCACCTCCGCCGGGGACGCCGTCGAAGCCATCCACGACCTGCTGTGGCGGCGCGATCCCACCGCGGGCTGGACCGGTTGAGGACTTCCCGCACCCGAGGGTGATTCTCGACCACCCCTGCGGGTGCCACCTCCACCGCTGGGGTCGGTATCTGCATCGGGGTCTGCGGACGACCGTGGAAGCAGCACAGTCCACCGGTCGTCAGGAGTACCCCCGTGTTGCACGAAAGCCCGGTCGCCCACGCACATCTCGGTGCCCCGCAGCCCACCGGCGCGTTTCCGCTCTCGGCGGCCCAGCGCGGCATCTGGTTCGCCCAGCACCTGGCCGGCGACACGCCCGTCAACATCGCCCAGTACGTCGACATCACCGGGGATCTCGACCTCGACGCCCTCGAGACTGCCGCGCGTGCGGTCGGACGCGAGTTCGGCACCGGGTTCCTGCGCATCCTCGAGGAGGACGGTCACCCGTTCCAGACCGTCGTGCACACCGGAGAGCGCCTGACGGTGGTCGACCTGCGGGGCGAAGCCGACCCGGTCGCCGCGGCCCGCGACTGGATGGAGCGCGACTACACCGCCCCCGTCGACATGTGCACCGACCGGCTCACCGTCACCGCCGTGCTGCGCGTCGGCGACAACCGCTGGTTCTGGTACGCCCGAATCCACCACATCGCCCTCGACGGCGTCGGAGCGATGACCCTCGTCGCGCGCACCGCCGAGCGCTACACCGCCACCGTCACCGGAACCACGGTGCACGCGCCGCGCACCGCCGCGCTGCCCGACATCGTCGCCGCGGACGAGGCCTACCGGCGCTCCCCGCGGTTCGAGACCGACCGCGCGTACTGGACCGAACACCTGGCCGGCCTGAGCGATCCCGTGTCGCTGGCCGGCCGGGGTGCCCCCGCCGACGCGCATCCACTGCTGGTCGGCGCGGAACTTCCCCCCGACACCGAGCAGGCCCTGCGCGATGCCGCGGCCCGTCGCGGGTCGAGCCTCGCCCCGCTCGTGGTCGCCGCGTTCGGCACCTACCTCGCCCGGATGACCGGCCACGACGAGGTGATGCTCAGCCTGCCCGTCTCGGCCCGCACCACCGCCGTGCTGCGCCGCTCCGGCGGCATGCTCGCCAACGTCGTGCCGCTGCGGCTGCGGACCGACGCCGCCACCGTCGCCTCCGTGATCGCCGCAGCGGAACTCGAGCTGACCGGGGCGCTGCGCCGCCAGCGGTACCGGCAGGAGGACATCGCCCGCGACCTCGGTCTCACCGGCGACCACGCCGCCGGGTTCGGCCCGTCGGTCAACCTCATGCTGTTCGACCACCAGGTCCGGCTCGGCGCGCTCACCGGCCGGGTCCACGTGCTCACCTCCGGGCTCATCGAGGACCTCTTCGTCAACCTCTACCCGGGCGGGCACAGCACGCACCTCGACTTCCAGGCCAACCCGAACCTGTACACCCGGGACGAGCTCGCCGCGCACCACCGACGGTTCCTCGCGTTCCTACACCGTTTCGCCACCGCCGACCCCGGCCGGCGGCTCACCGACCTGGACCTGCTCGGCGACGACGAGCGCGCGGCCCTCGTCCCGGCCCGCGGCGCCGAGCCGGTGCCCGCCCGCACCCTCGCCGACCTGCTCACCGCCGGGGCGGCCCTCGACCCCGGTGCCGTCGCCGTGATCGACGGTCCGCGCACCGTGACCTACTCCGAACTGGACACCGCCACCGACCGGCTCGCCCGGCTGCTGCTGACCCGCGGCGCCGGACCGGAGACCACCGTGGCGCTGGCGCTGGCGCGCTCGCTCGACTCGGTGCAGGCCGTGTGGGCGGTCGCCAAGACCGGGGCCGCGTTCGTGCCCGTCGACCCCGGCCACCCCCGCGCCCGGCTCGACCACGTCCTGCGCGACAGCGGCGCCCGCATCGGCCTGACCGTCGCCGCGCACCGGGACGGCCTGCCCGAGCACACCGACTGGATCGTGCTGGACGACCCCGCGACCGTCGCGGCGGTCGCGGACATGGACGCCGCGCCGATCACCGACCGGATCGTCCGACCCGAGCACGCCGCCTACATCGTCTACACCTCCGGGTCCACCGGCACCCCCAAGGGCGTCGTCGTCACCCACGCCGGCCTGGCGAACCTCGCCGACGACGCCCGCACGCGGCTCGCCGTCACCCCCGATTCGCGTGCCACCCACCTGTACTCGCCGGCCTTCGACTCCTCGATCGAGGAGCTGCTGGTGACCTTCGCGGCCGGCGCCACCCTGGTGGTGGTACCGCCGCAGGCCTACGGCGGCGCCGAGCTCGCCGAGGTACTGCACGCCGGACGAGTCACCCACCTCGACGCGACCCCGGCCGTGCTCGCAACCCTCGACCCCGACGAGCACCCCGAGATCGGCACGGTCGTGGTCGGTGGGGACGCCTGCCCGCCCGACCTGGCCGACCGGTGGTCCCGGGGCCGGCAGTTCCTCAACGCCTACGGCCCCACCGAGGCCACGGTCACCGCCACGTTCGCCGCCCCGCACCGTCCCGGCGCCGGCGTCGACGTCGGAGCACCGATCCGCGGCATGCGCGCCCTGGTCCTCGACCGGTGGCTGCAGCCCGTGCCGGTGGGGGTGACCGGCGAGCTGTACCTGGCCGGGCCGGGTGTCGCGCGCGGCTACCTCGGCCGCCCCGACCTGACAGCGGCCCGCTTCGTGGCCGACCCGTCGGCACCCGGCGAACGCATGTACCGCACCGGCGACCTGGTCCGCTGGCGCGGTGTGTCCTTCGGGCTGCCAGGACAACCCAAAGGACACACCGGCGGCGCAGCCGCCGCGCTCGAGTTCGCCGGCCGCACCGACCACCAGGTCAAGATCCGTGGATTCCGCGTCGAACTCGGCGAGGTCGACGCCGCGCTGCTCCGGCACGACACCGTCGCCCGAGCCGTCACCATCGGCACCTCCACGCCCGCCGGCGCGACCGTCCTCGCCGCCTACGTCGTCGGCCGTCCCGGCGCCCCCGTCGACGGTGACGCCCTGCGCGCCGCACTCGCCGCCACCCTGCCCGCCTACCTCGTGCCCGCGGTGATCACCGTGCTGCCCGAGCTGCCGCTCACCCCCGTCGGCAAGATCGACCGGGCCGCGCTGCCCGCCCCCGACTTCGGCGCCACCGCGACCCCCGGCGGCCGCGCCCCCGAAGGCGCACGCGAGGAACTGATCGGCGCGCTGTTCGCCCAGGTGCTCGGGGTGGAACGGGTCTTTGCCGACGACAGCTTCTTCGCCCTCGGCGGCGACAGCATCGTCGCGATCACCCTGGTCTCCCGCGCTCGTGCCGCCGGACTGCGCTTCACCGCCCGCGACGTCTTCGAACGTCGCACCGTCGCCGCCCTGGCCGCCGTCGCGGTGGCGGACACCGGCGACGAGCCGGCCCTCGCCGAACTCCCCGGCGGCGGCACCGGCCCGGTCGAGACCACCCCGATCGTCGCCGAACTGCTGACCGACGGCGGGCCCGTCGACCGGTACGGACAGGCGGTGCTGATCCGCCTGCCCGAGCACCCCGACCCCGCGCACCTGGCCGGGGCCGTGCAGGCACTGCTCGATCGGCACGACGCGCTGCGGATGCGGCTGACCGCGTCCCGCACACTCGAGGTGCTCCCCGCCGGTGCGGTCGCCGCCGAGGCGGTGCTGCATCGCACCCCCGTCGACGAGCCACGCGGCGCCGCCGAGGCCGCGCTGGAGGCCGCCGCGGACCGGCTCGACCCCGCCGCCGGGATCGTCGCCCAGTTCGCGTGGCTGGCCTCGCCCGGCGGCCGCGACGACCTGCTCGTGGCCGTCGTCCACCACCTCGCCGTGGACGCGGTGTCCTGGCGCATCCTGCTGCCCGACCTCGCCGCCGCCTACACCCACGGCGGTGCCGCGTCCGCCCTCGCCCCGGTCGGCACGTCGCTGCGCCGGTGGGCGCACGGCCTGACCGAGACCGATCGCAGCGACGAATTGCCACTGTGGGAGCGGATTCTCGCCACGCCCGATCCGGCGCTGGGGGAGCGGCCGTTCGACCCGGCGCGCGACACCGCCGCCACCTCCGCGCAGCTGCGCGTCCGCGTGCCCGCCGAGGTCACCGACGCCGTCCTGACCGCCGTACCCCAGCGGTTCCACTGCGGCCCCGTCGAGGCGCTGCTCGCCGCGCTCGGCCTGGCCGCCGAGCGGTGGCGCCGCAACCGTGGCCGCCCCGCCCCCGCGACGCTCGTCGGCGTCGAGGGCCACGGCCGGGAGGAGGCAGCGGTCCCCGGTGCGGACCTGTCCCGCACCGTCGGATGGTTCACCACCGTGCACCCGCTGGACGTGGACCTGACCGGGATCGACGTCGACGACGCCCTCGGCGGCGGCGCCGCGGCGGCCGCGGCGATCCGATCGGTCAAGGAACGACTCGCCGCCGTCCCCGACCACGGCATCGGCTACGGCCTGCTCCGGTACGTCGCCGGGATCCTGCCCGCGCATCCGGCACCGCAGATCGCCTTCAACTTCCTCGGCCGCATCGACACCACGGTCGACGCACCGTGGCTGCCGCTCGGCACCGCCGCGACCCGCGAGCCCCGCATGCCGCTGCCCGCGGTGCTCGACATCGACGCCGCCGTCGACGCCGACGGACTCGTCGGCACCTTCACCTACGCGACCGGCCTGCTCGACGAGGACGCCGTCGACGAGTTCGCACAGCTGTGGGTGGCCGCGCTCGCCGCCCTCGCCTGGCACGTCGGCGACCCGGCCGCCGGCGGCCACAGTCCCTCCGACTTCCCGCTGGTCGCCGTCCACCAGGACCGGATCGACGAGTGGGAGCGCGACCGGGGAGGCCTGGCCGACCTGTGGCCCCTGTCCCCCCTGCAGGCCGGGCTGCTGTTCCACACCGGCTACGCCGCCGCGGACGCCCCCGACGACTACACCGTGCAGACCGCGCTCGAACTCGCCGGCACCGTCGACGCCGCCCGGCTGCGCGCCGCGGCACAGTCCGTGGTCGACCGGCACGACAGCCTGCGCGCCGCCTTCCGTGACACCGCCGCCGGTCCGGTCCAGCTCGTACGGCACACCGCCGTGCTGCCCTGGCGGGAAACCGACCTCCGCGGCCGCGCCGACACCGACGGCGAACTGGCGCGCATCCTCGACACGGACCGCGCCGACCGGTTCGACCTCACCGCCGCGCCGCTGCTGCGCATCCACCTCATCCGCACCGCCGACGACCGGTACCGGCTGCTGCTGACCAACCACCACCTCGTCCTCGACGGCTGGTCCACCCCGCTGCTCGTCGCCGAACTGCTCACCGCCTACGCCGCGGGCGCGGCCGTGCCCGGCCCGGCGCCGTCGTTCCGCAACCACCTGGCCTGGCTCGCCGGCCGGGACGCCGTCGCCGCGCGGACCGCGTGGGCCCGCGCGCTGGACGGCATCGACGCCCCCACCCTCGTCGCCCCGCACGCCGACGGGGCCGACACCGGCGGCGCCGCCCACACCGTCGAGCTGAGCGCCGAGACCGCCGCCGGACTCGCCGCCGCCACCCGCGCCCACGACGTCACCCTCGCCACCGTCGTGCAGGCGGCGTGGGCGCTGACCCTGGCCGAGGTCACCGGCCGCACCGACGTGGTGTTCGGCTCCACCGTCTCCGGCCGACCGCCCGAGCTGCCGGGCGTGGACGCTGTGCTGGGTCTGTTCGTCAACACCGTGCCGGTGCGGGTGCGCCTGCAGCCCACCGACACCGGCACCGAACTGCTGCGCCGCATCCAGGCCGAACAGGCGGCGCTGCTCGAGCACCAGCACCTCGGCCTCCCCGAGATCCACCGGGCGGCCGGCGTCACCGAACTGTTCGACACCCTCGCCGTCGTCGAGTCCTACCCCCTCGACCGCGACGCTCTCTCCGCACTGGCCGACAGCGCCGGAATGCGCGTTCTCGGCGTCACCGGCGCCGAAGCCACCCCGTACCCCGTGAGCCTGATCGTCGAGCCGGGCGACCGGCCGCAGCTGAGCCTGCGGTACCGCCCCGCCGCGGTCGGCGACGTCGCCGCCCGCCACCTCGTCGAGCGCTGCGCGCAGCTGCTCGGGGCGCTCGCCCGCACCCCGGACCGCCGCATCGCCGCGCTCGGCGCCCCCGGGGTCGCGGCCCCGTTCACCCCCGGCCGGGACCGGGCCGTCACGCTCGCCGAGATCCTCACCGGCACCGCAACCCGTCACCCGGACGCGGTCGCCGTCGTCACCGATGCCGGCGAGATCACCTACCGCGACCTGAACGACCGGGCCGACGCGCTGGCGGGGCTGCTCGCGGCGCACGGCGCCGGACCCGGCACGGCCGTCGCGCTGGCGCTCACCCGCTCGTTCGAGTCGGTTCTCGCCGTGTGGGCGGTCGCGAAGACCGGGGCCGCCTTCGTTCCCGTCGACCCGCGCCATCCACAGGACCGGATCGAGCACATGCTCACCGACTCCGGCGCCCGGCTGGGCGTCACGGTCTCCGCACACGGTGCCCGGCTCACCGGTGCCGCGGCGACCTGGCTGGTCCTCGACGACCCCGCCACCACCGCCCGCCTCGCCGCGACCCGCCCCGCGGCGACGTCGCCGGCCCGGGTCGACGACCCGGCCTACCTGATCTACACCTCCGGCTCCACCGGCACCCCGAAGGCCGTCACCGTCACCCATCGCGGCCTGGGCAACCTGGTCGACGCCCAGATCGTCGTGCTGGGACTGACCCTCTCGGCCCGCGTCGCGCACGTCGCGTCACCGAGCTTCGACGCCTCCGTGTTCGAACAGCTCGCCGCGTTCGCCGTCGGCGCCGGGCTCGTCGTCGTGCCGCCGACCGTCGTCGGCGGCGACGAACTGACCGCCCGGCTCACCGCCGCCGCCGTCACCCACCTCGTCGTCACCCCCGCGGTGCTGGCCACCCTCGACCCGGCTGCGACCGCCACCGTGCAGACGGTGGGCGTCGCCGGCGAGGCCGTCCCCACCGACCTGGTGCGCCGGTGGGCGCCCGGCCGCACGATGCTCAACTTCTACGGCCCGACCGAGGCCACCATCTGGGCCACCGTCGCCGACCTCACCGCCGACGCGCCGGTCACGCTCGGCACCGGCATCCCCGGCACCGAAACCCTCGTCCTCGACAGCTGGCTCCGGCCGGCGCCGCTCGGCACGGTCGGCGAACTGTACCTGTCCGGCCCCGGTCTGGCGCGCGGCTACCACGGTCGTGCACCCCTGACCGCGAGCCGGTTCGTCGCGCATCCCCACCGGTCCGGCGCCCGCATGTACCGCACCGGCGACCTCGTGCGCTGGACCCGCGGCGGCGACGGCCGGCCCGTCCTGGACTATCTGGGCCGCACCGACTTCCAGGTCAAGGTGCGCGGCATCCGCGTCGAGCTCGGCGAAATCGACACCGCCCTCACGGCCGACGCCGACGTCGACTTCGCGACCACGGTCGGACGCCCCGGACCCACCGGCTCCACCGTCCTCGTCTCCTACGTGCGGCCCGTGCCGGGACGCGCCCTCGACCCGGACCGGCTGCGGGACCGGCTCGCCGAACAGCTCCCCGCCCATCTCGTGCCCGCCGCGATCGTCGTCCTCGACGAGGTTCCGCTCACCCCGGTCGGCAAGCTCGACCGGACGGCGCTGCCGGAGCCGGACTTCGGCCGCAGCCGCCGCCCGGCCCGCGCGCCGCGCGGACCCGTGGAGACCGCCGCCGCAGCCGCGTTCGCCGAGGTGCTCGGCCTGGCCGACCGCGGTGCCGACGGCTCGTCCTTCGACCTCGGTGCCGACGGCTCGTCCTTCGACCTCGGTGCCGACGGCTCGTCCTTCGACCTCGGTGCCGACGGCTCGTCCTTCGACCTCGGTGCCGACGGCTCGTCCTTCGACCTCGGTGCCGACGGCTCGTCCTTCGACCTCGGTGCCGACGGCTCGTCCTTCGACCTCGGTGCCGACGGCTCGTCCTTCGACCTCGGTGCCGACGGCTCGTCCTTCGACCTCGGTGCCGACGGCTCGTCCTTCGACCTCGGTGCCGACGGCTCGTCCTTCGACCTCGGTGCCGACGGCTCGTCCTTCGACCTCGGTGCCGACGGCTCGTCCTTCGACCTCGGTGCCGACGGCTCGTCCTTCGACCTCGGTGCCGACGGCTCGTCCTTCGACCTCGGTGCCGACGGCTCGTCCTTCGACCTCGGTGCCGACGGCTCGTCCTTCGACCTCGGTGCCGACGCCTCGTTCTTCGACCTCGGCGGCAACTCCCTCGACGCGACCCGCGTGATCGCCCGCGTCAACGCCACCGCCGGCACCGCCCTGGCGGTACGCGACCTGTTCGAGGCGCCCACCCCGGCGGCGCTGGCCGCACGCGCCGCGGGCCGCACCGGTGCCGCCGTCGCGCTCGGGCGCCGCGAGCGGCCCGCCCGCCTGCCGCTCGGACCGGCACAGCACCGGATGTGGGTGCTCAACCAGTTCGACCCCGCCTCGGGCGTCTACAACATCCCGGTGGCGCTGCGCCTGCGCGGACCGCTCGACCGCACCGCCCTCGCGGCCGCCCTCGGCGACCTCACCGGCCGGCACGAGAGCCTGCGCACCGTCTTCCCGGCCGATGCGGACGGCCCGCACCAGGTGATCGTCGATGCGGTGCCCCCCGCCCTCGACATCGTCGACGTGCCCGCGGACGCGGTCCGTGCCGCGGTGGCGGGTTTCGCCGGTGCCGGTTTCGACCTGACCGTCGAGCTGCCGGTGCGGGCCCGGGTGCTGCGTCTGGGTGCGCAGGAGCACGTGCTGGTGCTGGTGCTGCACCACATCGCCGCGGACGGGGTGTCGGTGGCGCCGCTGGCCCGGGACCTGATCGCCGCGTACGCCGCGCGTACCGCGGGGGCGGCGCCGGCGTGGGCGCCGCTGCCGGTGCAGTACGCCGACTACACGCTGTGGCAGCGTGAGACGCTCGGCGACCCCGACGACCCCGACTCGACCACCGCCCGGCAACGCGAGTTCTGGACCCGCACGCTGGCCGGCCTCCCGGACCGCATCGTGCTGCCCGCCGACCGGCCCGGACCCGCGGTGCAGTCCGGCGCGAGCGCCGACGTCGCCTTCACCGTCGCCGCCGACGTGCACGCCCGGCTGCGACGTCTCGCCCGCACCGAGAACGCCACCGTGTTCATGACCGTGCACGCC
>NZ_AJFC01000188.1:0-5750 GCF_000256505.1 Rhodococcus sp. P14
TCGTCCGCGTCCCCAAGGCGTAGGACCCGCGACCTCGAGGATCCGTCGAGGACCGTCACGTTCGGGCGGAGGCGACACGATCGCCTCCGCCCGAACGCGTGCGGGTGCCTGCGACCGTGCCGGTGACGGCAGCACCCCACGGCCGGCTCGACAGACCATCGACGTCACCGCGGCGATGCCCGGGGCTGCAGTATGTCCAGGAAGGCCACCGCGGCAGGCGCGGGATTGAAGTCGCTCCAGGCGAGATACTCCACTCGGGTCGGCCCGTCGCCGACGGGCACCGTGACCAGGTTCGGGGTCGACGGGACGAACGCGGGTGGCAGGAGCGCGACGGCGAGGTTCTGCTTCACGAGGTCGAGGATCAGGTCGGTCGACATCGATTCGAAGGTCACCTCCCGCCGCAGGTCGGCGGCGTCGAAGGCGAGGTCGCTCTGCGCACGCCCCTGGGTCCCGGCCGGGAAGTCCGCGAAGGTCTCCCCGGCAAGATCACGCAAGCGCAGCCGGCGCCGCCCCGCCAGCCCATGATCGGCCGCGAGCACAGCGACGAGGCGTTCGCGTGCCAGCTCGACGGACCGGACACGGTCGGGAGTGGTCGCGTCAGGCAGGCCCAGCACGGCGACGTCGACCCGACCCGCGCGGAGTGCGCTCACGAGTTCGTCGCTGCCGCCGTGCCGTAGTGCGATGCGCACCGCCGGGTGCGCGCGGTGGAACCGGCCCAAGGCAGCGGGAATGTCGACGGCGGTCACGGTGGGGATGACACCGACCGTCAGCGTGCCCCGCACCTGGCCGACCGTAGCGGTCGCGTCGGCAGCGGCACGCTCGGCAGCTTCCAGGCTCGCCCGCGCGGCGGGCAGGAACGCCGCCCCGGCGTCGGTGAGCTCGACGCGGCGGCTGGTCCGGGCGAACAGTGCCACGCCCAGCTCCTGTTCGAGCGCCTTGATCTGGTGACTGAGCGCCGACTGGACGACGAAGCACTGCTCGGCCGCTCGGGTGAAGTTCCGCTTCTCGGCCACGGCGAGCACATACCGCAGTTGCTGCAGTTCCATTCACCTATCGTGCACATCGATTGCTGATATGAAAACCATGTCTTGGACTCATCGGTACAACGACGCGACAGTGATGTGGTGACTACCACGACAACTCCTCTGCCGGCGCCCCCGGGGCGGGTGACGAACCGCACGGCACTCACTGCGGTGACCGCCGTGGCCCCTGCGGTGTGGGGCACGACCTATGTCGTCACCACAGAACTGCTGGCCCCGGGCCACCCCCTGTTCGCGGCGCTCGTGCGGGCGCTGCCCGCAGGCGTGCTCGCCCTCCTGCTCTCCCGGACGCTGCCCCGCGGGGCCTGGTGGTGGAAAACCGCGGTGCTGGGCGCCTTGAACATCGGCCTGTTCTTCCCGCTGCTGTTCCTCGCCGCGGAACGGCTGCCCGGCGGGGTCGCCGCCACCCTCGGCGCGACCCAGCCGATCATCGTCGCTCTTCTCGCCGTCGTCCTTCTGCCCGAACGCCTTTCGCTCCGGCGTCTGGTCTGGGGTGTCGTCGGCGTGCTCGGCGTGGGCCTGGTCGTGCTCGGCCCCGCAGCGGCCTTCGATCCCGTCGGCATCGTCGCCGGGCTCGCCGGTGCCGCGGTGATGGGGACCGGCGTCGTTCTCACCGCACGCTGGGGCCGGCCCGAGGGAGTCGGCGCGATCAGCTTCGCAGGGTGGCAGCTCACCGTCGGCGGCCTGATCCTGTCGGTACCGGCACTGCTGATCGAAGGGGTTCCCAGCCGAATCGACGCCCCCGCCGTCGCGGGCTACCTCTGGCTCGGCCTCCTCGGTGGGCTGCTGGCCTACACCCTCTGGTTCAACGGCCTGCGCACCCTGCCGGTCACCGCGACGGCGCTGCTCGGGTTGCTCTCCCCCCTCGTGGCCGCCGCCCTCGGTGTCCTCGTGGCGGGGGAAACCCTCAGCGCACCGCAGCTTGTCGGTTTCGTGCTCGCCCTCGCGGCGCTCGGCGCCGGGCAGACCGCGCCTCGCGCCCGTACGCGGAAAGGACTTTCGTCGTGAACGTCACCGTCATCGGGGCCACCGGCATGGTCGGCTCGCGCCTCGTAGCCGAAGCCGCCACGCGCGGACACCGCGTCGTCGCCGCCGCCCGGCATCCGGGCACCCATCCGGATCCGGGCGTCACCCCACTCGCCGTCGATGCCGGCGTGCCCGGACGACTCGATGCCGCACTCGCGGGTGCGCACGCGGCGATCCTCGCCGTCCGTGCCGCTCCCGGCCAGGAACAGACGATCGCACCGCTGACCACGGCGGTCCTGGACGCTACGGGTCGCTCCGGTACCCGCCTGCTCGTCATCGGCGGAGCCGGCCCCCTGCGCTCACCGCGGAGGGACGGCCTGGCGGTCCTCGATGATCCCGACTACGTGCCGGTCGAATGGCGAGCGGTCGCCGAGGCCAGCACTGCCCAGCTCCGCACCTGTGTCCGGCACACGAACCCGCGCTGGACATACCTGAGCCCGCCCGCGATCGTCGAATCCGGAACGCGCACGGGCACGTACCGGCGCGGAGCCACCACCCTGCTCACCGAACCCGACGGCACCTCACGCATCACCGCCGAGGATCTCGCCGTGGCCGCCCTCGACGAGATCGAACGCCCCGGTACCGACCGGCACTTCACGGTGGCACGCACTCCCCCGCGTTGTGGATAGCGTGGAGCGGGTAGCGAAAGCGGGTGGCACCGAGCAGGAGCGGCCGGCTCGTCCCGGGCGGCGATCAGCTCGCCAGGAACTCCAGCAGCACCTTGTTCACGGCCTCCGGCTGCTCGAGGTAGCCGTAGTGCCCGGCGTCCGGGATCTCCTGGTAGCTCGCGCCGGGAATGGCGTCGGCCACCTCCCGCGACAGGTACGCCGGAATCATCCGGTCGTCGGCGAAACCGACGGCCAGGCACGGCACCCGCACCGCCCGGTAGGCGGCGCGACGGTCGAACTCACGGTCCATTCCCAGCTGCGCCCGCACGCCGGGCGACGTCTTGCCGCCGGTGAACTCGAACACGTCGAGCCAGTCCCGCGCGGTGTGCGGGTCGGCCAGCGACGCCGGCGACAGGTTCATCACGGCCGTGACCGCCGCCCGGTACTTCGCGGGCAGTTCGACGCCGCTGTCGTACAGCTGACGCTCGCCCTCGGTGAGGGTGACCTGGAACTGGTCCATGCGGGCGTGCCCGGCCAGGAACACCGCCTTGCGCACCAGGTCCGGGCGGGCCAGCGACAGCTCCTGCGCGACGCGCGCCCCCATGGAGGTGCCCACGACATACGCGGGACCGCCGAGCAGCTCGATCAGGCCGGCGGTGTCGGCCACCAGGTCGTCGATGGTCATGCCGCCGAGGCTCTCCCCCGACGGCGCGATGCCGCGGTTGTCGAAGGTGGCGACGCGGTAGCCGGCCTGGACCAGCGCGGGAACCTGGTGCAGGTCCCAGACCCGGCCGGGGCTGCCCGTCCCCATGATCAGCACGACGAGGTCGCCGGTCCCCTTGACCTGGTAGTTCAGCGGGATGCCGTTGATTGTCGCGATGGGCATGAAAACCTTCCTGAGGTGGGTGGCGCGGGTGCGGCCGCACGGCAGCACGGGCACAACGGACCGATCCACACTACCCTGCACCGCAGGTCGCGACCCTGGCAGCACATCCTCAGGCGCCGCCCTGCCACGCGCGCCACAGCCGCGCGTAGCGGCCTCCGGCGGCGACGAGCGCCGCGTGCGGCCCCTCCTCGACGACCCGGCCCGCCTCGAGCACGACGATCCGGTCCGCGGCCGCGGCCTGCGTCAGCCGATGCGCCACGACCAGCGCGGTGCGTCCTCGCGTCACGACCGCCGCGGCGGCTTCGAGGGCTCGCGCGCCCGCGCTGCCGGCCTCCGCCGTCGCCTCGTCGAGCACCACCACCTGCGGATCGGCGATCAGCACCCGCGCCAGCGCGAGCTGCTGGGCCTGGGCCGCGGTCACGGGATGGCCGCCCTCACCGACGACCGTGTACACGCCGTCGTCGAGGGCGCGGACCCACTCGCCCGCGCCGACGGCGTCGAGCGCGGCCGCGACCTCGTCCACGGTGGCGTCGGGCCTGGCCAGGCGCACGTCGTCGAGCAGGGGGCCGCCGAACACGTGCACCTCCTGGCTGACGACGACGACGTAGCGGCGCAGCCGGGCACCGAGTTCGCCGAGCGCCCGGCCACCGAGACGGACCTCCCCCGAGGTGGGCGTGACGACCCCGGCGGCGGCAGCGGCGACCGTCGACTTCCCGGCGCCGGTCGAGCCGACCAACGCCACCGTCTCCCCCGGCGCGACCTTCAGGTCCACGCCGTGCAGGACCTCGGGGCCGTGCGCGTATCGGTGCCGCACCCCGGTCAGCTCCAGCGCCGGCGGACCGCAGCGCGGCTCGTCGGGCGGACCGTCGTCCGGGGTCGGCGCCGCCGGGAGGTCGGCGACGCCCACGAGCCGGGCCAGGCTCGCGCCCGCCGACTGGACGTCGTCGAAGGTGAACAGCAGCAGCCCGAGGGGCGAGAACAGGCGGTGGAACAGCAGTGCCGCCGCGGTGGCCTCGCCGACGGTCACCGCGTCCGCCCGGATCAGGACGAACCCGGCGACGAGAAGCGCCGCGAGACCGACGAATTCGGCCCGGTTGGCCCGGCCCGCGAATCGGGTGAACAGGCCGAACACGCCGACGGTGAGGTCGCGCGCGCGGGCCGAGGCGGCATCGATGCCGGACAGGTGGGTCGTGTCGAGGCCGTAGGCACGGACCGTGCGCACCCCGTGCATGCTGCTGACGAGTGCCTGCGACCGTGCGCCCATCGCGACCCGCTCCGCGGCGTACAGCGGAGCCGAGCGGGGCAGGTACCAGCGCAGGGCGAGCGCGTACATCGGCAGCGCGACGAGGCCGGCGAGACCGAGCCGCCAGTCGATTCCGACCATCGCCGCGACGCTGACCACCACCAGCATCAGTGCGGCCACCAGCTGCGGCACCACCGAGCCGAGTGCCTTCGCCAGCACCGCGACGTCGTCGCCGACGCGGGAGAGGACGTCGCCGTGCCCGGCGCGTTCGACGGTCTCGGTGGGCAGGGTCAGCACCCGCGCCAGCACCGTCTCGCGCAGCCGGGCCAGCACCGTCTCGCCGAGACGCGCAACCAGGTGCAGGCCGGCCCCCTCGAGCACGCCGCCGACGACCGCCGCCGCGGCGATCAGCGCGACGACCCATCCGAGGGTGGACATCGGGGCCTGCTCGCGCACCCGGTCGACGAGGACACCGAGGACGCGCACCGGCACCACCGCGGCGATCGCCGACCCGACGGACACCGTCACCGTCAGCGCGACCCGCCCCGGCGCGTCGCGCAGCTGCGCTCCCAGCCAGCGCCACGACCGTCCCGCGGAGGCGATCGGCAGCAGCTCGGACTCGTTGTTCGTCATCGCAGCACCGCCGCTCGGTAGGTGGGGTCGGTGGCGGACAGTTCGGCGTGGGTGCCGGACGCGACGATCTCGCCGTCGTCGACCAACACCACGCGGTCGGCGGCGGCGAGCAGCGCGGGGCTCGAGGTGATGACGACGGTCGTGTGCTCGTCGCCGTCGTGCCGCAGGCGCGCGATCCCCTCCGCGACGGCCTGCTCGGTAACCGCATCGACCGCGGTGGTCGGCTCGTGCAGCACGAGCACGGGAGCGCGCCGCGCCAGCGCCCGGGCCAGCGCCACGCGCTGCCGCTGTCCGCCGGACAGGCTGGGGCCGCG
>NZ_AJFC01000189.1:0-30712 GCF_000256505.1 Rhodococcus sp. P14
GCTGGTCGAGGCCGTCGGGGTGGGTGTCGGCGAGCTGGCCGGCGGCGGACGCGCCGAGCACCTCCGAGGGGATGCCGTCGGAGGGTCGGCTCATGCCGGCGGCGATGTTGTCGGCGAGCGTTCCCGCGAACAGGTCGCTGTGGTGGGGTTCCGCGAGAACGGTCCGGCGTCCGGCGACGGGGTCGAGCGCATCGAGCGGCACTCCCCCGACGGTCAGCTCGCCGCGGACGTCCTCCGGCGGCACCTGGCCGGACAGCACGTCGGCGAGCGCCTCCGCGTCCTGCGACCGGTGGGCGAGGACACCGAGCAGTTCCCCCGGCGCGACGGTCAGGTCGATCCTGCGCAGCGACCGGTAGCCGAGCCCGCGCAGCTCGAGGCTGCCGTCCGCCGGGGTCCCGGTTCCGGCGGGCAGCAGCGACGGCGCGTGCAGCACGAGCGAGAGCCGGTCGGCGGAGGCGCGGGAGGCGGCCCACGACGACGGCAGGGCGGCGAGCGTCCCGAGCGGTTCGACGACGAACTGGGCCAGGCCCACGACGGTGATGAGTTCGCCGACCGAGATGCGGCCCGACAGCGCGGCCCAGCCCGCGACGCCCGCGACCGCGACGGACAGCAGCGCGCTCACCGCCGACGAGGTGCCGGTGTAGACGCCGAGGGCGCGGGTCGCGCGCAGTGTCGAGGCGAGCGCGTCCGCGCTGGCGTCCCGGTACCGGTGGGCGGCGGCCGGTTCGGCACCGATGCCGCGCAGCGGCCGCAGTCCCGTGACGAGGTCCGTCGCCAGACCCGATGCCCGCGCCACCGCCTCCTGCTGTGCGGTCATCCGCCGGGTCAGCAGCGGGGTGGCACGGTCGAGCGCGACGAGGATCGCGGGTGTGCCCAGCAGTACCAGCAGACCGAGCGGGACGTCGACGAGCAGCAGCGCGATCGCGGCCCCGACCACCGCGGTGACGGCCGCGGCGGTGGCGGGCACCACGTGCAGGATCTGCGCGGCCCGCCCGGCGTCGGTGGTCGCCACCGCCAGGAGTTCCCCGGTGCGCAGGGAGGTGCGCACCCCGCGCGGATCGAGGATCCGGCGGGCCACGGCGACCCGCAGCCGGTGCGACTCCGCCTCGATCGCCGCGACGAGCCGGCGCGCACCGAGACGCCACGAGTAGGTGAGCACGACGAACAACGCGGCGAGGCCCGCGAGGGCGACGACCAGCATCGACACGTCGCCGTCGGTGACCGGCCCGTCGATGATCACCCCGATCGCGACGGGCACGAGGGTCTCCATCACCTGGTGCAGCGAGACCAGCGGGGTGCCGACTGCCAGCGCGATCCGCTGGTTCACGATGGTGCGCCGCAACAGCCCCGGACCTGGCTTCTTCCCGTCGCCGGCCCCGCGGTCGTCGTCACCGCTCATGCGTTCCACCACACGAAACTCTCCGTTCCACGTCACCACCCCGAGAAGTGAGTCAACCCTAACTTGCAGCGCGGGTGGCGTCGGAAGCGCCGGTTCTCATAGAGTCGCACTACGAATGACCTGCTCGAACGGAGCAGCAAGCCCGGGAGGAACAACCATGGCCGCGGACGCCACCACCGAGAACGACATTCCGGACGAGGAACTCGAACCCGTCGCGGACGAGACCGCCCGCCAGGCGCAGCGTGTCGTCGCTGCCTACGCGGAGGATGCGGACGAGTGCCGCATGCTGCTGTCCATGCTCGGCATCGGGCCGAACCCGAAGATGGACTGACCGGACACCGCCGGACAGGGACAGTCGGACAAGGACAGGGAGCGCCACGTGGTTGCAGCTGAGGAGTCGACGCAGGCGGGTGGTTCGGACTTCGTCGTCGTCGCGAACCGCCTGCCCGTCGACCTCGAGCGTCTTGCGGACGGCTCGACCCGGTGGAAGCGCAGCCCGGGTGGCCTCGTCACCGCGCTCGAGCCGATCCTGCGCAGCAACCGCGGAGCGTGGGTCGGCTGGGCCGGTGTCGCCGACGCCGAACTCGACCCGATCGTCCAGGACGACCTCGAGCTGTATCCGGTCCCGCTGAGCGCGCAGGAGATCGCCGACTACTACGAGGGCTTCTCCAACGCGACACTGTGGCCGCTGTACCACGACGTGATCGTCCGGCCGGAGTACCGGCGCGAGTGGTGGAACACCTACGTCGAGGTCAACCGCCGGTTCGCGGAGGAGACCGCGAAGGCCGCGGCCGAGGGCGCGACGGTGTGGGTGCAGGACTACCAGCTGCAGCTGGTGCCGAAGATGCTGCGGATGCTGCGCCCGGACCTGACCATCGGCTTCTTCCTGCACATTCCGTCCCCGCCGGTGGAACTGTTCATGCAGATGCCGTGGCGGACCGAGATCGTCGAGGGTCTGCTCGGCGCCGACCTGATCGGCTTCCACCTGCCCGGCGGTGCCCAGAACTTCCTGTACCTGGCGCGCCGGCTGGCCGGCCATCAGACCTCCCGCGGCACCGTGGGCGTGCGCTCGAAGCTCGGGGTGGTGCAGGTCGGGTTCCGGGCGGTGCGCGTCGGGGCGTTCCCCATCTCGATCGACTCCGGGCAGCTCGACGAGCAGGCCCGCCGCAAGTCGATCCGCGACCGCGCCAAGCAGATCCGCAAGGAACTCGGCAATCCGAGGCACATCATGCTCGGCGTCGACCGGCTCGACTACACCAAGGGCATCGACGTCCGCCTCGACGCGCTGCTCGAGCTGATCGCCGAGGGGCGCGTGGATCCGGCCGACACGGTGATGGTGCAGCTCGCCACCCCGAGCCGGGAACGCGTCGAGTCGTACGTGCAGATGCGCGGCGCCATCGAGCAGACGGTCAGCCGGATCAACGGCGAGTACGCCGAGGTGGGCCGGCCCGTGGTGCACTACATCCACCGGCCCATTCCACGGGACGAGCTGATCGCGTTCTTCGTCGCGGCCGACGTCATGCTGGTGACGCCGCTGCGTGACGGCATGAACCTCGTCGCCAAGGAGTACGTGGCGTGTCGCAGCGACCTCGGCGGCGCCCTCGTGCTGAGCGAATTCACCGGGGCCGCAGCAGAACTGCGCCAGGCCTTCCTGTGCAATCCGCACGACCTCGAGGACGTCAAGGACAAGATGGAAGCGGCGCTGACCCAGCCGCGCGAGGACGGCCGGCGGCACATGCGGGCACTGCGCCGGCAGGTCCTCGCCCACGACGTGGACCGGTGGGCCCGGTCCTTCCTCGACGCCCTCGCCCATCAGGGCGCGGCAGGTCCGGCGCTGATCGCGCCGGCGGAGGTCGGCGAGCCCGAGTGACGAGCACACCCGACCGCGAGGACTACGGTTCCCGGCCCTCGCCCGAGCGCATCGGGGCTGCGGCGGCCGGCGTCCCCGCGCCGCGCACGACCACCGGTTCCCTCGACGTGCTCCTCGTCGAGGACGACGCCGGGGACGAACTGATCATTCGGGAGTCGTTCGAGGCCAACGAGATCGGCAGCACACTGCACGTGGTGCGGGACGGCGCGGAGGCCCTCGACTTCCTGTACCGGCGCGGGATGCACGCCGACGCCGCGCGGCCGGCGCTGGTGCTGCTCGATCTGAACCTGCCGAAGTACGACGGGTGGCAGGTGCTCGAGGCGGTCAAGGCCGATCCCGACCTGGCGTCCATCCCGGTCGTCGTGCTGACGACGTCCACCGCCGAGGAGGACGTCGTGCGCAGTTACCGGCTGCGGGCCAATGCCTACGTCTCCAAGTCGGTGGACTTCGACCGGTTCGTCGCCACCGTGCGGCAGATCGACCGGTTCTTCGTGCACATGGTGCGCCTGCCCGGTCGCTGATCCCTCACACCGGCGTCAGGCGGCTCACCAGCCACCGGCCGTCGTGCTTCTCGAGTTCGACGCGCACACGGCTGCCGCTGCTGACCGCTTCGGGATTGACGGAACTGGTGGTGATCTGGTTGAGGAACAGCAGGGTCACCGCCCGGTCGGCCTCGGCCGACACGACCGACGACGCCTGCACGCTCACCTGAACGGTGATCGACTTCTCCTTCGCGCCGGGCGCGATGACGTTCGTCATCAGGCTGGTGTACTCGTCCCGGAAGTCGCCGGTGAGCCCGTCGGAGGCCGCGGCGACCTGCTCGTCGACCCTGGCGTGGTCGTACGCGAGCATCGCGACGGCCTGCTCCTCGGCCGCCTGCAGGGCCTCGGTCCGGGCCGCCTCGGCACCGTCGCGCTCGACCTTGTCGTACACGCCGAACCCGACGAGGCCGGCGAGCACGATCGCCGCGGCGGTGAGGGCCGCGAGCAGCATTCTCCGCCGACCGCCCGCGGGGCCGGGCGGCGTCGTCGCGTCCTCCGCGGCGTCCACGCGCGTGGTGTCGTCGGTCTGGGTCACGGCGTCGTCCTTCGAATTCTCGGTCACGGTACGAAGTCCACCTTCGACGCGAGCAGGCGGCCGTCCTCGTCGCAGATCGTCACCCGCAGCCGGAAGTCGCGCGGTTCGGGTTCGGTCTGTTCCGCGTTGGACACCATCGACCGGGCGGCCACGAGCGAGGTCATGCAGGCGCCGTCCTCGGCTTGGATGCCGGCCTCGATCACCTCGCCGGTGGTGTCGACGTTCGCCTTGGTCACCACGTCGACGAAAGGCCCCTCGCGGCCTTCGAATTCGGCCTTGAAGTCGCCGGTCGCCCCGTCGAGCAGGCGCTGCACGTCCGCGGCCGCGCTCTGCGGGTGGATGGTGGTCAGGTTCAGCACGGTCTGCCGCGCGGCCTGCAGGTACGCCGCCCGCCGGGCGTCGTGGTCGCGGTCGGCTCTCGCGTCGAGCCACAGCCATACCCCGGCGCCCGCCAGGGCGAGGACGATCACGGCCGCGAGCGCGGGCAGCAGCCGGCCCGTCCGGGCGGGTGCGGTCTCCGGGGTCGTCGTGGTGGCGGAGGTCTGTTCGTCCGCCATCAGCCTTGCTGCGCCTTCATGTACGTCTCCAAACTGGTCTCGGGGCCGGTGTCGACGTTGCGATACACCGTACCGTCGGGACCGATGTACGTCCCCGTCGCCGGGTCGATGCCCCGCGCCGTGACCCCGGCGGGTGCAGCCGGGTTCGTCCCGGTCGCGTGCGATGCGGGGACCGGCACGTCGCCTTCCGACTGCACGGGTGTCGGCGCGCCCCGCCACGGGTTGTCGAGGTACTCGGGCTGATACCCGTTGCGGCACGCCTCCGGCGTGGGCCCGCGCCGGCCCGGGAACTCCATGCACGGCAGGTTCCGCGCACCGCGCACGGCGTTCGGATCCGACTGCGGGAGCTTGCAGTACACCTCGCCGGGGGTGTCCACCATGGTGGTGTCCGCGGGGCTGCGCCACTGCTCGGGTGGCAGGAAGCCGGACAGGCACGGCGGCGGATCGTGCAGCTGCAGGTGGAAGTCGACGACCGCGCCGTCCTCGGCCGGTCCGCTGCCGGCGGCGGTGATCAGGGCGGTGGTCATCGGCGGGTACAGCACCAGGATCTGTTCGATGCCGGCGTTGTAGATCACGCCCACCTCCCCGACGCTGACCATGTTGGCCAGCAGGAGCGGCAGCGTCGGCCGCAGGTCCTGCAGCAGCTGTTCGGCCTCGGCCGCGGCGCCCGGCCCCTTCGCGAGCACCGCCCGCAGGTCGGTGTCGGCGGCCCGCAGCCCGTCGGTGAACGTCAGCATGTCCCGGGTCCAGGACCGGATCGCGTCGCTGGTGACGACCTGGGTGTCGAGCAGCGGACCGAGTTGATCGAGCAGTGCCTTGGTCTGCTCGCTGCCCGCGCTCGCCTCCTGCACGAACAGGCGGGTCGAATCGATCAGCCGCTGCAGGTCCGGTCCCGAACCGTTGAACGCGTCGAACGACTCGTCGACGACAGTGCGCAGCCGCGTGTCGCTGATGCTGGCGAGCAGGACGTCGGCCTGGTCGAGCAGCGCGCCCACCTCCTGCGGCACCGACGTGCGGTCGGCGGGGATCACGTCGCCGTCCGCCAGGTACTCCCCACTCGAACCGTTCTGCGGCGGAACGAAGTCCACGTACTGCTCGCCGACGGCGGACACGCTGCGCACCGCCGCGTCGACGTCGGCGGGGATCGCGCGGTCGCTGTCGATCGACAGGACGGCCTCCACGCCGGTGGGCGAGAGCTGCACCTTGTCGACCACCCCGACCGTGTTGCCGCGGTAGGTGACGTTCGCGTGCGGGTAGAGCCCGCCGGTGGAGGCCAGCTCCACGATCACCGTGTACCGGCCGACGCCGAACAGCTGCGGGAGCTTGACGTACTGCAGCGACATCACCAGCAGCCCGACCACCGTGAGCACCGCGAAGATCACGAGCTGGATCCGGACGAACTTCGACAGCATCATGGCGCCGGCACCCCCAGCGGGGGCAGCCCCGGAATGGTGATCTCCCCCAGGCCGGGCACCGACAGGGTCGCGGCCGGGCCCGGTGCGGGTTGTGCGGCCGGCTGCTCGAGCGGGGCCTGGAACGGGTCCGCGGACTGGGCCGCCAGCCCGGCGTCCTGCCCGAGGATGCCTTCCGGTCCGGCGAGACGCCCGGCGAGCGGGGTGCCGGTGAGGAAGTTCAGGTCCAGCCGTTCGAGGGTGAGGTCGATGGTCATGGCGAGGTTCGCGTAGTCGCCCCGGATGACCTGGTCGATGCCGGCCTGCGGGAACGGATAGGTCAGCAGCACGCCGAGCACCTCGGTCAGGGCGTTGCCGGAGTCGGCGAGCGCCCGCAGCGTCGGAGCGAGCGCCTGCAGGTTGGTGTGCAGGTCCTCGCCGCTGTTCTCGACGAGCCGGCTGGCCACGGTGCTCATCTCGCCGAGCGAGGTGAGCGCGGTGGTCAGGTCCTGGCGCTGGTCGGCGAGCACGGTCAGCGCGGCCGGCATCTCGTCGAGCGCCCGGACGAGGGTGGCGTTCTGCGCGTCGACCGTCCACGCGAGCCGGTCGATGCCCTCCATCGCGGCGATGATGTCGCCCCGCTGCCGGTCGAGGGTGCCGACGAGTTCGTCGAGCCGCGGCAGCAGGTTCCGGATCGAGTCCTCCCGTCCGTACAGCGCCGCGTTCAGCTCGGTGGTGATGTCGTTGATCTGTGCGAGTCCACCGCCGTTGAGGACCACCGACAGCGACGACAGCGTCTGCTCGGTGGTCGGGTACACCCCGGCCCGCTCGAGCGGAATGAGGTCGCCGTCCTCGAGCCGGCCCTGCGGCGGCTCGTCCGTAGGCGACGCCAGTTCGAGATGCTGCGAGCCGAGCAGGCTGGTCTGCCCGATCCTCGCCGTCGCGTTCGCCGGGAGTGCCACCTCACCGTCGAGGGCGACGGTCACGAGGGCGTGCCAGTCCTCGACCTCGATCCTGGTGACGCTGCCGACCTGGACGTCGTCGACCCGCACCGGCGAATTCTGGGTCAGGGTGGTCACGTTCGGCATCTGGATCCGCACCTGGTAGGCGTCCTCGCCGTGCCCGGCGGTGCCGGGGAGGGGAAGGGAGTTCAGCCCCTCCCACTCGCATCCGGTCGAGGTCAGTGCCGCCGCGACCAGCATCGCGGCGACGGCACCGCGTCGCGTCGGGCGGGAGTGCCGGATTCGGGTGCTCATCGTCCTCCTCCCGGCTGCAGCAGCGCACCGAGGTCGGGGGGAACCGTCACGGTGGGCAGGCCGGGCAGCGGCCCGGCCGGCGGCACGGCGTCCGCGGGTGCGGTGCCCCGCCCCGCGGCCGCGGCTTCCGCCTCGAGACCCGGCTCGGTGTACTGGATCTGGTCGGGGAACGCCTCCACCGCGGCGATGGGGTTGGTCATGACCGGCAGGTAGTTCATCGCCAGCGACTGGAGCACCGGTCCGAGCTGCTGGCGGCACAGTTCCGCGCTGCGGTCGGAGGTGGCGTTCGCGGCCGCGGCCACGGACCCGCACATGAACTCGACGGGATTGGCGAGGTTGCTGATCGCCAGCGCACCGGTGAGCGAGCCCTGTGCGGGCTTGTAGATGTCGTAGAAGTTCGACAGCGCCGTCGGTCCGGAGTGCAGGACCCGTTCGATCTCGGGTCGCTTGCGGGCGAGGACTTCGGTGGCGTCGGCGAGGCGCTGCACCGACTCGGTCAGCGCGGCCCGGTGGTCCTGCACGAACCGCTGCACGTCACCGACCGCGAGGTCGAGGTCGGCGAGCGAGGTGCCGAGCTGATCCGAGCTCTCGGCGAGGACGTCCGAGACCGACGCGAGCCGGCCGCCGAGCTGCACGATCTGCTCGTTGCTGGTCGAGAGCACCGCCACGAACGCCTGCAGGTTCCGGACGGTGCCGAACAGGTCGGTGCGCCCCTCCGACAGGGTGTGCATCGTGTCGGACAGTTCGCGCAGGGTGGCGCGGATGGTCAGGCCGTTGCCGTCGAGGTTCTCGGCGGCCGTGTCGATGAAACGCCCGAGCGAGCCCTGCGGATCGAGACCCTGAGGGCCGAGGGCTTCCGACAGACGCATCAGTTCCGTCTTGATCTGGTCCCATTCCACCGGCGAGGCGGTGCGCTCGAGCGGGATCGTCGCGTCGTCGGCGAGCTGCGGGCCCCCCGAGTACACCGGGGTCAGCTGGACGAAGCGCGCGGACACGAGGCTCTGCGCGATGATCACCGCCTTGGCGTCGGCCGGGATGTCGACGGAGTCGTCGACCTGCATCTGCACGCGCACCAGGTCGTCGCCCGGCTCGATGCGGGTGATCCTGCCGACGCTCACGCCCAGCACCCGCACGTCGTCGCCCTCGTACAGGCCGCTCGTGGAGACGAATTCGGCGTTGATCGTGCGCTTGCCCCAGCCGGGCAGCACCACGGCGAACGCGACGAGGGCCAGGGCCACCACTGCGACACCGGCGATCACCGGCAGCAGCAGGCGGCGGCGCTTCCCGGGCCGGTCCTCCGGGGCTTGGAGGGTATCGGTGCTCATTCGCCATCCTTCGTGATCGACGGCGGGTCCTTCGGGATGATGTCCTGCAGGTCCTGCTCCAGCAGTTCGGGGGCGACCATGCTGTCGACCAGTGCCTTCCACCACGGCGCGGGCAGGACGTTCGACACGTACGCGTTGAAGAACGGGCCGCTCGCGACGGACTCGCCGAGCGCGCTGATGTACGGGCCGAGCCCGTCGAGGGCGCCGGCGATGTTCTCCTTGTTCGCCTGCAGGTTGGCGGTCACCGCGTTGAGCTTGTCCAGGGTGGGACCCATCTGCGCCTGGTTCTCCTGCACCAGGGCGGAGAGCTGCCTCGAGACCGCGGAGATGTTCGCGATCAGCTCGGTGATCGCGTCGCGCCGCAGGCTCAGCTCCCCGAAGAGGGCGTTGGCGTCCACCACGAGCGCGTTGATCCGGTCGCTGCGTTCGGCGAGGATGCCGGTCACCGATTCGGCGCGGGCCAGCAGATCCTCGAGCGACTCGTCGCGTGCGTTGACGGACTGGGACAGCCTGGTCATGCCCTCGAGCGCCCCCCGCAGCTCGGGCGGGGTGTCCTGCAGCGAATCCGACAGCGCATCGAGCGAGTCGTCGATCTGCTCGGTGTCGAGCTCGGACACCGTGGTCGTGAGGTCGCCGAGGGCGTCGGTGAGCGAGTACGGCGAGTCGGTGCGCGTCGACGGGATCGGCTCGCGCGGGTCGAGCGTCCCCGAACCGTACGGTTGCACGGCGAGCGACTTGCGGCCGAGCACGGTATTCGTCTTGATGTCGGCTCCGGTGTCCTCGCCGAGCGCGATGCCGTCGCGGACGGTGAAGGCGACGAGCACCTGCCGGTCGTCGAGGCGGACGTCGGTGACCTCGCCGACGTCGACGCCGGCGAGGGTGACGGTGTCGCCGGGTACGAGACCGCCGGCGTCGACGAAGTACGCCGAGTAGGTCAGGCCCCCGGAGAGGAACTGCAGCTGGTCGTACTGCAGGCCCGCGAGCACCGTCGCGGCGGCGACGGACAGGCCGACGATGCCGACCTGCACGGGATTGCGTTCACGGATCGGACTCATTCGATCTTCGCGCACCTTCCGGTCGTCTGCTCGGCCGACGTGAAACGGATGGTGGTCCCGTCCGGTCCCGAGAATTTGAACGTGTTGGCACACAGGAAGAATTGGAAGAAGTTGCCGTACACCCCCACCCGGATGAGCTTCTTGTAGTCGTTCGGCAGCCGCTCGAGCGTCCGGTTGATGTCGTCGCGCCCGAGGTCGAGCTGGGTCATGGTGCGGTTGGTCTCGGCGATCACCGACTGCAGGTCCGGCCGGTTGTTCTGCAGCAGCGACGCGAGATCGCCGGTGCCGGCCGCGATCCGCGGGATGGCGGTGCCGATCGGGTCGCGGTCCTGCGCGAGCCCGCTCACCAGGGTCTGCAACCGGTCGACGGTCTCGGTGAACTGCTGGTCGTTCTCGTCGATGGTGGCGAGGACCGCGTTGAGATTGTCGATGACGTCGCCGATCAGCCGGTCCCGGTCGGCGAGGGAGTTCGTGAAGGAGTTCGTGTTGCCCAGCAGCGACACCAGGGTGCCGCCCTGGCCCTGGAAGACCTGGAGCAGCGCGCCGGACAGGTCGTTGACCTGCTGCGGGTCGAGGCCCTGCAGCAGCGGCTTGAATCCGCCGAGCAGCAGGTCGAGGTCGAGCGCGGGTTCCGTCTGCGACACCGGGATCGTGCCGCCGGCCGGCAGCGTCTCCCCGGTCCCCGGTCCCTCGAGCAGTTCGAGATAGCGGTCGCCCACGAGGTTCTCGTACCGCACCGTGGCCTTGGTGCTCGCCAGCAGCGTGTGCTCGGCGTCGACGTCGAACGACACCTCGGCCTGGTTGTCGCGCCCGACGTCGACGCTGTCGACCGATCCGACGGGCACCCCGGCGATACGGACCTTGTCACCGGCCTGCAGTCCGGACACGTCGGTGAACGTCGCGTGATAGGTCTGCGTGCCGGTGAACCGCACCTGGCTGAACACGATCGCCAGCACCGCGAAGATCAGCACCATCACGACGGTGAACGCGAGGAACTTGACCGTGGTGGCCCTCACCGGATCACCCCGCCTTCCCGCGCCGCCCGGTCCGTCCGCATCTGCGCCTGCGGCATCTCACTCGCCTCCCGGGATCATGTCGCCGAACAGGAAACCGAAGATCGTCGGGTACCGCACCCACGTCTCGGTGTTCGGGTGGAACGGCACGGGATGGGTGTCGGCGACGACGAAGGGCGCGTGGCCGTCGCGCTTGGGATCGAAGTCGGGCAGCCCGTGGCAGTTCGGCCCGCCCGAAGCTCCCACCACCGGCAGGTCCTGCTCGTGGTCGTACATGGTGGCGCCGCCCAGGAAGTTCGTGCTCAGCATCAGCGCCGGGTACTTGCCGGTGCCGGCCATGGGTTCGAACGCGATGCGCGCGTCGTTGAGCCCGACGAGGAAGCACGGCAGCTCGGGCGAGTACTCCGCGAGCAGCGTCGTGGTCTCCGTCAGCAGATCCAGCGCCGAGGTCAGTTGGGCCTCGTTCTCGCCGAGGACGTCGCGCCCGGTGTTCGCCAGACCGGTGACGTTCATCAGCATCAGGTCCAGGTTGGCCTGCTCGTCGACCACGGTGTTGCCGATCGAGGTGGCGTTGTCGAGCAGGTTCATCACGTCGGGGGCGACGTCGGCGTACAGGTTGGTGACGTCGGCCGCCACGGCGAGGTCGTACTGCAGTTGCGGCAGCGAGGGATTCATCGTCGCGAGGTAGTCCTCGGCCTCGACGAGGGTGGCGCCGAGGGTGTCGCCCCGACCGTCCAGGGCCTCGGAGATCGCCCCGAGCGTGGCGTTGAGCTTCTCCGGCTGGATCTGCGCGAGCACGTCGGACAGGTGCTGGAAGACGGTGTTGAACTCGACGGTGACGTTCTCGGCCGCGATGATCGCGCCCTCCTGGAGCGGAACCGGCGACGGGTCGTCCGGCACGAGCAGGTTGACGAACTTCGCCCCGAACACGGTGGTGGACTCGATGGCCACCCGCACGTTGGACGGCACCAGGTGCAGCTGACCGGGATCCATCGCGAGCTGCAGCAGCGCACCGTCGGGAGTGTGCTCGACGGACCGGACCCGGCCCACCTCGACACCGCGCAGCTTGACCTTCGCGTCGGGTTCCATCACCAGGCCGGACCGTGCGGAGGTGACCGTGACCGGGGTGGTGGCGGTGAAGGCACCGGCGAACATCAGCAGCGCCAGCACGACGGCGACGGTGAGGCCGCCGACGAGCCCGAGGGCCGCGAGTTTCTTCTTCCAGGAGGGTGTGTCCATGCGCCTATCCCGACAGGTTGAAGTTGCCGGTCGCCCCGTACACCGCGAGCGAGATGAGCAGGGTCACGGTCACCACCGCGATCAGGGAGGCGCGCACCGCGTTGCCGACGGCGACGCCGACGCCGACCGGGCCGCCACCGGCATTGAATCCGTAGTAGGTGTGGATCAGCATGACGGCTATCGCCATGACGATGGCCTGCACGAACGACCACAGGATGTCGGTGGGGATCAGGAACGTGTCGAAGTAGTGGTCGTACACGCCCGCGGACTGGCCGTAGAGCACGACGGTGGCGAAGCGGCTGGCGACGAACGAGGCGATCACGGCCAGCGAGTACAGCGGGACGATCGCGATCATGCCCGCCATCACGCGGGTGCTCACGAGATACGGGATCGACGGGATCGCCATGACTTCGAGCGCGTCGATCTCCTCCGAGACCCGCATGGCGCCGAGCTGGGCGGTCGAGCCGGCGCCGATGGTGGCGGCCAGGCCGATGCCCGCGATGGTGGGCGCCGCGATGCGGACGTTGATGAAGGCGGCGAAGAAGCCCGTGAGGGCCTCGACGCCGATGTTGCCGAGGGAGCTGAAGCCCTGCACGGCGATGATCCCGCCGGTGAACAGGGTCAGGAAGCCGACGATGACGACCGTTCCGCCGATCACGGCGAGCGCCCCGGTGCCCATGCTGATCTCGGCGATCAGCCGGACCGTCTCCTTCGGGTAGTGCATCAGCGCACGCGGGGCGTAGCCGAGCGCCTTGCCGAAGAAGAGCGCCTGGTCACCGAGCCGGTCCACGGAGTCGGAGGCCCGGGCGATGCGGCGCCGCGCGCGGGGGAAGCGCCAGGAGATCACTGCCATCTACATCACCGCCGTGCCGGTCACCCGCCCGTCAGCTTGATGCCGACGGCGGTGACGAGAAGGTTGACCACGAACAATGCCATGAAGGCGAACACGACCGTCTGGTTGACGGCATCGCCCACGCTCTTGGCGCCGCCCTTGACGTTGAGGCCCAGGTAGGCGGCGACGAGGCCGGCGATCATGCCGAACAGTCCGGCCTTGATCTGGGAGATCATCAGTTCGCCGAAGCCGGTGAGCAGGGTGATGCCGTTGACGAAGGCGCCGGGGTTCACGTCCTGGAGGAAGACGGAGAACGCGAAGCCGCCGAGGATGCCGATGGAGCACACCAGCCCGTTGAGCAGCAGCGCGACGACGGTGGACGCGAGGACCCGGGGCACGACGAGACGGTGGATCGGGTTGATGCCGAGCACGCGCATCGCGTCGATCTCCTCTCGGATGGTGCGGGCGGCGAGATCCGCGCAGATGGCGGTGGCGCCGGCACCGGCGACGATGAGCACGGTGACCATGGGGCCGACCTGGGTGACGGCACCGAGCGCGGCGCCGGCGCCGCTGAGGTCCGCGGCTCCGATCTCGCGCAGCAGGATGTTGAGGGTGAAGCTGACCAGGACGGTGAACGGCACCGCGACGAGGACCGTCGGCACGAGGGACACCCGTGCGACGAACCAGGCCTGGTCGACGAACTCGCGTCGCTGGAAGGGCCGGGAGAACACGGCCCGGGCGGTCTCACCGGTCATCGCGAAGAATCCGCCCACCGCGCGGAGCGGGACCTCGAGGAGGTCTACCACCGTCTCCTCCTCCGTTGGTTCGCTCGCCGGCCACGGCCGACGAGAGGTCAGCTTGTGACCCGCGTCATACTAACTAGAACGTGTTCATGTGTCAAAGACCGTCGCGACACGCCGCCGCCCGCGCGGCGGGAACCGTGCCGCACCGGCCGCGGCGCGACAGCCACGACGAACCCGGAATCGGGCTTCGAACTGGGAAGATGCCCACCCGGACCGCGGGATCCCCCACCCGTCCACAGCGCCCGGTCGCACGGGGTCGCGGCACCGAACCGGCGCGTCCCGCCGGATGTCGAGGGAGAGAAATTAGAACAGGTATCACCAGAGTTCACACGCCCGCGGTCGCGGCCGCGCACCCGGCGCGGCACGCCGGGCAGAGCCCGACACTAACCGGATCGGCCCGGGACGGCGCGATATTACCGAAGGGCGACCTTGCATGTCACTTCGGGTATCACCTAGCGGTGTTTCAGAGAGCGAGGGCCTGCGCAGCCGAGAAGGTGCGCGCAGGATCCCGGTCGTCGAAGTAGCTTCCGACGCGGTCGGCGAGGGTTTCCGGGGTCCAGCGGACGTCCGCGTCGAACCGCTGCTCGACGACGGGCGCGGCCATCAGCGCGACCATCGGGCCGTAGACGACGAAGACCTGGCCGTTGATCCGGTCCGCCGCGGGAGATGCCAGGTAGGTGACCAGCGCCGAGACGTGCTCGGGTGCCAGCGGATCCACCTCCCCCTCGGGCGCGGCACCGAAGACACCCTCCGTCATCGCGGTGCGCGCCCGTGGGCAGATGGCATTGGCCCGCACCCCGTACCGGGACAGGCCCCGCGCGGCGGAGAGGGTGAGGGCGGTGATCCCGGCCTTGGCCGCGCCGTAGTTGGCCTGCCCCTCGGGACCGAGCAGGCCGGCCTCGGAGGACGTGTTGACGATCCGGCCGTAGACGGGCCCGCCGGCCTTCTTGGACTCGCCACGCCAGTACGCCGCCGCGTTGCGGCACAGCAGGAAATGGCCGCGCAGATGGACGGCGATCACCGCGTCCCAGTCCTCGTCGGACATGTTGAACAGCATGCGATCCCGCACGATGCCGGCATTGTTGACGACGATGTCGAGACGACCGAATCGGTCCCGGGCCGTCGCGAGCAGGGCGTCGGCCGTGGTGCGTTCGGCGACGCTGCCGGCCACGAAGGCCGCGTCGGCGCCGAGGTCGCGGATCTCGGCGAGGGTGTCCTCGACGGCGTCCGACGCCGCGAGATCGTTGACAACCACCGCGGCGCCGGCCCGGGCCAGCGCGACGGCCTCGGCGCGTCCGAGTCCGGCGCCGGCTCCGGTGACGACGGCAACCCGCCCCTCGAGACTCGCACCGCCCTCGAGACTCGCACCGCCCTCGAAGCTCACGCCCCCGTCGTCCGCCGCCCCGTTTCCCGCGGGGCCGAGACCGTTGCCGCTTGCACTCATCGACGCGTTCTCCCTAGCGATACCGGGCGGCCGCCCGGGCCGCCGCGCTCCTGGTCGCCGCGGATTCCGGCGACCATCAGAAATGTAGAACGTGTTCTCGTTTCTGACAAGCGAACTCGTCAGGCCTCGCTCAGTGCCGCGCGGGGGCACTGCGCGATCGCCGTGCGCACGTCCTCCTCCTGCTCCGGCGCGATGGGGTGCGTGACGATCAGCTCGTCGTCGTCGTTCAGATCGAAGACCTCGGGCGCGATCCCCACGCACACGCCGTTCGCCTCACAACGATCGAAGTCGACCTTGACCTCCATGAACAGACCTCGCTTCTCGCTCGCACAACCGATCCGGCGCCGGTCGCGCGGGCTGGCGCGACGGCTCGAAATCCAGGCTAGAACGCGTTTCAGTTCTGTGCAATGATTCGGGAACATCGCCGAAGCCGGTCCCGGTCCTCGGCCGTCGAACAGCTGCCTACCCGACGAACGGAGCGGTTCGTGGACATCGCGTACACCCCGCAGCAAGAGGAACTCCGCGCGCAGTTGCGCGCCTATTTCGCCGACCTGATGACGCCCGAACGACGGGAGGCGCTCGCCGCGACGACGGGCGAGTACGGTGCCGGCAACGTGTACCGGGAGGTCGTCCAGCAGATGGGCAAGGACGGCTGGCTCACCCTGGGCTGGCCGGAGGAGTACGGCGGCCAGAACCGTTCGGCCATGGATCAGCTCATCTTCACCGACGAGGCGGCCATCGCCGGCGCTCCCGTTCCGTTCCTCACCGTCAATTCGGTCGCGCCGACGATCATGCACTTCGGCACACCCGAGCAGAAGGAGTTCTTCCTCCCGAAGATCTCCGCCGGCGAGCTGCACTTCTCCATCGGCTACTCCGAACCCGAGGCCGGCACGGATCTCGCGTCGCTGCGCACCACCGCCGTCCGCGACGGCGACGAGTGGGTGATCAACGGCCAGAAGATGTGGACGAGCCTGATCGCCTACGCCGACTACGTGTGGCTCGCATGCCGCACCGACCCGGCCGCGCGCAAGCACAAGGGCATCAGCGTCCTCATCGTGCCCACCACGGCCGAGGGGTTCTCCTACACCCCCGTGCATACCATGGCCGGCCCCGACACCAGCGCCACCTACTACCAGGACGTGCGCGTCCCGGCCTCCGCGCTCGTCGGCGAGGAGAACGGCGGCTGGGCGCTGATCACCAATCAGCTCAACCACGAACGCGTCGCACTCACGTCCGCGGGCCCGATCCTCACCGCGCTGCAGGAAGTGCGCGAGTGGGCGCAGCACACCCGCCTGCCCGACGGCCGCCGCGTCCTCGATCAGGAATGGGTGCGGATCAACCTGGCCCGCGTCCACGCCCAGGCCGAGTACCTGAAACTGATGAACTGGGAGATCGCCTCCGGCGCCGCGCCGCTCGGGCCCGCCCCGGCGTCGGCGAACAAGGTGTTCGGCACCGAGTTCGCGACCGAGGCGTACCGGTTGCTGATGGAGATCCTCGGACCGTCGGCCACCCTGCGGCAGAACTCGCCGGGCGTGCTGCTGCGGGGCCGGCTCGAACGGATGCATCGCAGTTCCCTGATCCTCACCTTCGGCGGCGGCACCAACGAGGTCCAGCGAGACATCATCGCGATGACCGCCCTCGGCCAGCCGCCCGCCAAGCGCTGACACTCCACCGGAAGGACAAGGCCGTGGATTTCACCCTCACCGAGGCACAGCAGGACCTCGCCGGGCTCACCCGCCGCATCGTCACCGAGATCGCCACCAACGACCACCTGCGCCGGCTCGACGCCGCCGAGGACCGCATCGACCACACCCTGTGGGACGCGCTCGCCTCGTCGGGCATCCTCGGCGCGGCACTGCCCGAATCCGTCGGCGGCGACGGCTTCGGGCCGCTCGAACAGACGAGCATCCTCGCCGAACTCGGCCGCGGTGTCGCCGCCGTCCCCTACCTGTCCTCGATCGTCGTGTCCGCCGCCGCCGTCGCCGAGTTCGGCAACGACACGCAGCGTCGCGACTGGGGCGAACCCGCCGCCACCGGCGAGCAGATCCTCACCGCCGCCCTCGAGGAGGAACTGAACGACGACCCCACGTCGCCGACCACGACGGCACGTCGCACCGACGGCGGCTGGATCGTCGACGGCACCAAGATCCTCGTCGACGCGGCACCGGCCGCGGACCTGTTCCTCGTGCCGGCGGCGACCTCGGCCGGCGTCACCGTGCTCCTCGTGCGCCCCGCCGATCCCGGCGTGAGCGTGACCCGTCAGTACGACACCGGACGAGGCTGCCTCGGGACGCTGACCCTGACCGCCGCCGCCGTCCCCGACGATCGTGTGCTGGGCACCGACGGCCGCGCGATCACGGCGTGGCTGCGCGACCGCGGACTCCTCGGCTCGGCCGCATACCAGTACGGGGTGCTCGACCGGGCGCTCGAGCTCACCGCGGAGTACGCGCGCGAACGTGTGCAGTTCGATCGGCCGATCGGCAGCTTCCAGGCGGTGGCCCAGCGACTCGCCGACGCCTACATCGACGTCAAGGGTGCCCGGCTCACCCTGTGGCAGGCAGCCTTCCGCGCCGACGCCGGGCTGCCCGACACCGGGGAACTGCGCACGGCCGCGTTCTGGGCGGCCGACGCCGGGCACCGCGTCGCGCACACGCTCGTCCACGTCCACGGCGGAGTGGGTCTGGACGAGGACCATCCCGTGCACCGCTACTTCCTGGCCGCCAAGCACCACGAATTCCACCTCGGCTCGGCCACCGCACAGCTCCGGGCCCTGGGCGTGTCCCTCGCGGAAACGCCCGCGTGACAGTCCCGATCAGCGGAACCGGCACCTCGGCCGGCACGCACGGACGCCAGGATGCCCCCATGACCGACGCACTCACGGTGACCGCGCTCCTCGAGCGGCTCGCCACCGTCGACGATCGTGGCCTGCAGTTCGAGAATACGTCGCTGACGTGGCGCGAGCACGTGCAGGCCGGCCGGGATCGGGCCGCCCTGCTGCACGAACTGCTCGACCCGCGCAGGCCCCGGCACTTCGGGATCCTCATGGACAACGTGCCGGAGTTCTCGCTGCTGCTCGGCGCCGCGGCACTGTCCGGGTCGGTGGTGGTCGGGCTGAACACCACTCGCCGCGGGCAGGCCCTGGCCCGCGACATCGCGCTCGCGGACTGCCAGGTGGTGTTCACCGAGACCGCGAACGCCCGACTGCTCGACGGGCTCGATCTCGGCGGGGTGCGGGTGATCGACGTCGACTCCGCCGAGTGGGCCGCGCTGCTCGCCCCGTATGCCGGTGCCACCGTCGAACCGGTCCCGGCCAGCCCGACCGACCTGTTCATGCTGATCTTCACCTCCGGCACCAGCGGCGACCCGAAGGCCGTGTGCTGCACCCACGAGAAGATCACCGGCCCCGGCGTGATGCTCGCGGAGCGGTTCGGTCTCGGTGCCGACGACGTCGTGTACGTGTCGATGCCGATGTTCCACTCCAACGCGATGATGGCCGGCTGGGCGGTGGCGCTCGCGGCGGGGTCCGGGATCGCCCTGCGGCGCAGGTTCTCCGCCTCCGGGTTCCTGCCGGACGTGCGCCGATTCGGGGTAACCTACGCCAACTACGTGGGAAAGCCGTTGTCCTACATCGTCGCCACCCCGGAGGAACCCGGCGAGGCGGACAACCCCCTGCGCATCATGTACGGCAACGAGGGCACGGCCCCCGCGATCGCCGCGTTCCGGCGACGGTTCGGCGCGACGGTCGTCGACGGGTTCGGCTCCACCGAGGGCGGCATCTCGATCTCCGCGGCGCCCGACGCCCCGCCCGGAGCACTGGGCCGACTGCCCGACGGCGTGCAGATCTTCGACCCGGACACCGGATCTCCCTGCCCTGTCGCCGAGTTCGACGCCGACGGCCGTGTCCTCAACGCCGACGTCGCGACCGGCGAACTCGTCAACGTCACCGGGTCCGGTCTGTTCGCAGGCTATTACAAGAATCCGGGGGCCGATGCCGAACGGATGCGCGACGGCCGCTACCACAGCGGCGATCTCGGTTACGTCGACGCCGAGGGCTTCGTCTACTTCGCCGGTCGCAGTTCCGGGTGGATGCGCGTCGACGGCGAGAACATCGCGGCCGCACCGATCGAGCGCATCCTGCTCCGCTATCCGGGCTTCGCCCAGGTCGCGGTCTACGCGGTCCCGGATGCGGACGTGGGCGATCGGGTGATGGCCGCCGTCATCCCCACCGCGACCGACGAGTTCGATCCGGTCGCGTTCGCGGACTTCCTCGACGCGCAGCCCGACCTCGGCCCCAAACAGCTGCCGACGCTGATCCGGGTGTGCTCCGACTTCCCGCGCACGGCCACCTTCAAGGTGCTCACCCGCACGCTCAGCGCCGAACGGTGGAACTGCACCGACCCGGTGTGGATGCGGTCGCGCGGTGACCGCGAATTCACCCTCCTGACACCCGACCTCGCCAGCGGTGCGCCCTTTGGGCGGTCCTGACCGCCCAAAGGACACACCGATCCGCGGCCGGGCTGGCCGTTCCCGGCCCCATTTACTACAGTTAATTCCGTGGAAAATAGTGATCCGGTTCTCGGGCCGGCACCTCCGGCAACGGCGGAGCCGCCGCCGCTGTCGGCCCAGCGCGCGACCGTCCTCGGCGACGTGCGCACCCATGCTCCCGTGCGCGTCGGCGACGTCGCCGGACGTCTCACCCTGCACACCAACACGGTGCGCGAGCATCTCGAAGCCCTCGTGGAACTCGACCTGCTCGTCCACGACAGCGTCGGCCCGCAACCGGCGCGGGGACGCGGCCGGCCCGCGCGGTGGTACCGGCCCGCCCCCGCCGCCGACCCCTCCGTCTCCGCGCGCGACTACGCCGGACTCGCCACCGCCCTCGCCGGGCACCTCGCCCGCACCAGCGCCACTCCCGAGTCCGACGCCCGCGCGGCCGGTACCGACTGGGGCCGCGACCTCGTGCGCGAGTACCGCGCCTCCGGCGACCCCGACCGGACGGTGCTGACCCTGCTCGCCCACCTCGGCTTCGACCCGGTCGACGACGGGCCGCTCCGCGGCGTCGCGCTCCGCCGGTGCCCGCTGCTCGCCGCCGCCCGCCGTTTCCCCACGGTGGTGTGCCAGGTCCACCTCGGTATCGTCGAGGGCGTCCTCGCCGAACTCGGCGCTCCCACCGGGCCGGGCCTGGACCTGCTGCCCTTCGCCGAACCCGGCGCGTGCCGGCTCTTCCTGCCTACGCCCGCCGCACCGCCACGGCCCTCGGGGCGGCAGCCGTGAACGAGCGTCCCGTTCCGACACGCGCGCTGCTGCTCTTCCCGGGCGGGGTGGCCCTCCTCGCCGGTCTCGACGCCGCACTGCTGCTGCTCGGTGTGCCCGCTCCGGTCGACAGCGACCGGCTCCCCGAGGTCCACGGCGTCGTGCTGGTGCTCGGCTTCGTCGGCACGGTGGTCGCCCTCGAGCGCGCTGTCGCACTCGGACGCCGCTGGGGGTATTCCGCGCCGATCTGCCTGGGCGCAGGCGGTCTGCTGCTCGTCGCCCCCGCCCCCCGAGGTCTCGCCGACGGCCTCCTCGTGGCCGGCAGCGCCCTGCTCGTCGCGGTGTACGTGCCGTTGTGGCGGCGCACCGAGGACGTCGCGGTGGTCGTGCAGGCGGCCGGCGCGGTCCTCGCGACGGGCGGTGCACTGCTGTGGCTCGGCGGCGTGTCCGTCCCCGACCTGCTGCCGTGGTTCGTCGGCTTCCTCGTGCTCACGATCGCGGGGGAACGCCTCGAGCTCGCGCGGGTGGCGATGGTCGGCACCGGCGCGGAGCAGCTCCTGGTGGCGAGCGCGGGGGCCGTCGTGGCCGGCGTGCTCGCCACCCTGTTGTGGCCGTCCGCCGGGTATCCCCTCCTGGGCGCCGCGCTGCTGGCCCTCGTCGCCTGGCTGGCCCGGTTCGACGTGGCCCGCCGCACGGTCCGCGCGGCCGGACAGGCCCGGTTCACGGCCGTGTGCCTGCTCGCCGGGTACGGGTGGCTGGCCGCGGCGGGACTGACGTGGTTGCTCGTCGGCCCGGTCCGGACGGGCGGCGGGTACGACGCGGTCGTGCATGCGGTGATGCTCGGCTTCGTGCTGTCGATGATCCTCGCGCACGCCCCGATCGTTCTCCCGGCCGTGGTGCGACGGCCCCTGCCGTACCGCCCCGCCATGTACGGGCCCGCAGTGCTGCTGCATGGGTCCCTGCTGCTACGCCTGGCGGTCGGGGACGTCCGCGGCGTCGGATGGGCCGTCACCGTCGGCGGGGTCCTGAACATCGTCGCGGTGCTCGCCTTTCTCGCGGTGGCCGCGTACTCGGCGCTGCGACCGGCGCGGACGGAGGCGCCGGCATGAGCCGCGGCGGATGGCACCTGCGGGCGGGGACGATCGTGTTCGCGTGGTTCGTCGCGCTCGTCGTCGTCGCGCTCGCTCACCGGTTCGTGCCGATGTCCGGGTGGCTGCTGGTGCATCTGCTCGGACTCGGGGCGGCGAGCAACGCCGTCCTCGTCTGGAGCCGGCACTTCGCGGACGCCCTGCTGCGCCGCCCGCCGGCGACGAGTCGTCGACCCGAAGCGCTGCGGCTGGTGGTGTTCAACGCCGGCGCGGTCGCGGTCGTCGCGGGCATGCTCGGCCGCTGGTGGCCCCTGGTGCTCGCCGGCAGCGTCACGGTGGCGGTGATCGCCGCGATACACGCCGTGATCCTCGTCCGGCACCTGCGGGCCGCGCTGCCGTCACGCTTCGGCGAGACCGTCCGCTTCTACATCGTGGCCGCCGCCCTGCTGCCGCTGGGGGCAGGTCTCGGCGCCGCGATGGCGAACGACGCGCTGCCGGGGACGCTGCACGAGCGGTTCGTCGTCGCGCACGCCGGAGTCAACCTGTTCGGGTGGATGGGACTGACCGTGCTCGGCACGCTGGTCACCCTGTGGCCGACGATGCTGCGCACCCGGGTGGCGCAGCGGGTGGAGACGGCGGCGCGGCACGGTCTGCCCGTTCTCGCCGCCGGGCTCGGCGCCGGAGTGGCCGGGGCGATCATGGGGAGCACCGGGCTCGCAGCGGCGGGCGCGCTCACCTACCTCGCCGCAGCGGTGTACGTGCTCGAACCGCACCTCGCGGAGATCCGTCGCCGCACACCCGCCGATTTCGCGACGATGTCCGTCCTCGCGGGGGTGACCTGGTTCCTCGTGAGCGCCGCCTACGTGGCGGTCGCGCTGGCCACCGCACCCGGCTGGACGGCCGCCGCCGGCCGGATCGGCACGGCCACCGGGATCCTGCTCGCCGGCTTCCTCGTCCAGGTGCTGCTCGGGGCCCTGACGTACCTGCTCCCGGTGGTCATCGGCGGGCGGGCGGCCGTGCAGGCCGCGACGGCGGAACTCGAACGCGGCGCGGCGTGGCGTGTCGCGGTGGCCAACGGGGGCCTGGTGCTGTGCGTGCTCCCGGCGCCGAGCCTGGTGCGCGTCCTGGCGTCGATGCTGGTTCTCGTCGCCCTCGCCGCGTTTCTTCCGCTCGCGGTACGCGCGGTGGTGGCCGGCCGCCGGGCCAAGGGCACGCCGTCGCGGCTCGGCAGGCCCGAACCGATCCCCGCCCGGCGGCGTCTCGGTGTGGCCGCCGCGGGCCTGGGTGTCGTCGTGGTGGCCGCCGCCGCGGGCGTGGCGGCGGATCCCGCGGCGGCGGGCATCTCCACCGTGCGCGCGGAGGCGGTCGAGGTCACGGGCGTCACCACGGAAGCTCAGGTCCGCATCGAAGGGATGCGGTTCGTGCCCGACGTGATCGACGTTCCCGCCGGAAACCGCCTCGTCGTCACCCTCACCAATTCCGGTACGGATCGGCACGACCTCGTCCTTGCCGACGGAACCCGAACCGAGCGCCTCGCTCCCGGCGACTCCGCCACTCTCGACGCCGGCGTGATCGGCAGCGACGTCGACGGGTGGTGCTCGGTCGCCGGCCACCGGCAGATGGGCATGACGCTACGGATCCGCGCGACCGGCGCGCCGGCCCCGGACGCGCACGCCGATCATGCCGCGGCGACAGCCGGCACATCGCTCGCCGCCACCGACGTCGCTCGCAGCCTCGGTGCCGAACCGGGACCGGACTTCGTCCCGCACGACCCGGCGCTGCCCGCGCCGATGCCGGAGCACCGCATCACCCTGACCGTGACCGAATCCGAGCGTCCCGTCGCCCCCGGAATCACCCAGCGACTGTGGACGTTCGGCGGCACCGCACCCGGTCCCACCCTGCACGGCAAGGTCGGCGACGTCTTCGAGATCACGCTGGTCAACGACGGGACGATCGGGCATTCGATCGACTTCCACGCCGGGTCGCTCGCCCCCGACGGGCCGATGCGCACCATCGACCCCGGACAGTCCCTGGTCTACCGGTTCACCGCGACGCGTGCCGGCATCTGGATGTACCACTGCGCCACGATGCCGATGTCCGTGCACATCGCGAACGGGATGTTCGGCGCCGTCGTCATCGATCCGCCGGACCTCCCGCCGGTGGACCGCGAGTACGTGCTGGTGCAGTCGGAGTTGTATCTCGGTCCGGCGGCGGGTGAGGCGGACGCGGCCAAGATCGCAGCGGAGGCACCGGATCTGGTGGTGTTCAACGGCTACGCCGGACAATACGACCACGTGCCGCTGCCCGCCCGTGTCGGCGAGCGGGTGCGGATCTGGGTACTCGCGGCCGGACCCGACCGGGGCACCGCGTTCCATGTCGTCGGCGGGCAGTTCGACACGGTCTGGACCGAGGGCGACTATCGCCTGCGCCCGGGCGTCTCCGGTGCGCAGACGCTCGGCTTGTCGCCGTCCCAGGGCGGGTTCGTCGAGCTGACCTTCCCCGAGGAGGGCCGCTATCCCTTCGTCTCGCACGTGATGGTCGACGCCGAGCGGGGCGCGCACGGGGTTGTCGAGGTGCAGCCCTGAAACGCGGCTACCCGAGCGACGCGGGCAGGCTCACCCAGCCGCGGGTGAACGACGACTGCAGGCGTACCCCCGCACCCGGGTCGACCGACACGTGCGGATACCGGGACAGCAATTCCTCGAGGGCGACCCGGGACTGCAACTTCGCCAGGTGCGAGCCGATGCAGAAGTGGGGACCGCTGGAGAAACCCAGGTGCCGCGGAATGGAGCGGGTGATGTCGAACTGCTCGGCGGTGTCCCCGAATTCGCGTTCGTCCCGATTGGCCGCGCCGTAGAGCATCATCACCTTCTCCCCCGCGGGAATCGTCACCCCGTGCAGTTCGACGTCGCGCGTGGTGGTCCGCGCCAGTCCCTGCACCGATCCCTCCAGCCGCAGCGTCTCCATCAGCGCGCCCGGGATCCGGGCGGGGTCGTCGACGAGCAGGGCGCGCTGGCGGTGGTCGGTGTCGAGCAGCATCACCGCGTGCGAGATCAGGTTCCCGGTGGTGTCGTTGCCCCCGGCGACCATGACGAAGCAGAAGCCGAGGATCTCCCAGTCGGTGAGCAGTTCGCCGTCGGACTCGACTTCGGTCAACGCGCTGATCAGGTCGTCGCCGGGTGCGCGACGGCGCTCGGTGATCAACCCGGCGAAGTACTCGAACATCTCGGCGACGGCAGCGGGGGCGCTCATGGCGTTCAGGTCGAACCCGGAGTCCTGCAGCGCCGTGAGGGCAGCGACCCACGGATCGAAGCGCGGCCGGTCGGCTGCCGGCACCCCGAGCAGCTCGGCCAGCACGAATGTGGGTATCGGCGAGGAGAACTCGCGGTGCAGATCCACCTCACGCCAGCCCGCGAAGGAATCCAGCAGCACTCGGACGAATCCGCGCACCGCGTCCTCGAGCGCCGCGACGCGCCGGGGAGTGAAGCCCTTCGCGACGAGTCCACGCAGTTGTCCGTGCCGCGGCGGGTCGAGCATGACGATCGTCGGCGCGAGACCCAGTTTTCCGATCTCGTCGGGTACGAACGTCAATCCCTGTGCAGAGGAGTAGGTGCCGGTGTCGCGCACCGCGTTCCACACGTCCTCGAAGCGGGACAGCGCCCAGAACGGCGGGATGCCGTTCCGGGCGCTGACGTGGCGATGCACCGGATCCTCGTCCCGCAGCATCCGGTAGGCCGGGTAGGGGTCGGCCAGGAACTGCGGGTCGAAGGGATCGTAGACGGTCACCACCGGTCCGTCACCGGGCCGCGTTCAGCCGGTCGACGGCCTGCTCGTACCCCGCGACGAGCTCGGCCATGATCTCCGCGACCGGCCGGATCTCGTTCATCCGGCCGACGATCTGCCCTACGGGCATCGCGACGACCTCGGGATCGTCCGCGGCGGCGATCCGCTGGTGGGCTTCGCTCACGAGCAGGTTCTGTAACGGCATCGGCAGTGGTGACGGCGCCTCGGGCTTCGACCACGCCTCGGTCCACTTCGTCTTGAGCAGGCGGGCGGGCTTGCCCGAGTAGATCCGCGAGCGCACGGTGTCGGACGACGACGCGCCGAGCAGCGCTCGCTGGACCGACGACGGGCCGGCCGCGGCGGCGCCGAGCTTGTATTCGGAGGTGGTGAGCCAGTAGGAGCCCATCCACACTCCGGACGCGCCGAGCGCGAGCGCGGCGGCGATCTGCCGACCCGACCCCACTCCGCCGGCGGCAAGTACCGTCGCCGAATCGCCGAGGGCGTCGACGATTTCGGGCCAGAGCACCATCGAGGCCACCTCACCGGTGTGCCCGCCCGCCTCGTATCCCTGGGCGATGACGATGTCGACGCCGTTCTCGACGTGCCGCCGGGCATGCTCGACCGCCCCGGCGAGCGCCGCGACGGGCACCCCCTTCTCGTGGGCGAGGTCGATCACGTCCTTCGGCGGGGAGCCGAGTGCGTTGGCGATGAGGGCCGGACGGTGCCCGAGCGCGACGTCGACGTGGGAGCGGGCGACCGAATGCAGCCATCCGAGGACACCGGCTGCGTGTTCGGCGGACTCGTCGAGCGGCGGCACGCCGAGTTCGGCGAGGGTGCGCTCGACGAAGGCACGGTGCTCGGCGGGGATGAGCTTGTCGAGGTCGACGGCGGACCCCTCGGTGGGGACCTTCGCGGGCATCACGATGTCGACGCCGTAGGGCTTGCCGTCGGTGTTCTCGTCCATCCAGGTGAGGACGTCGTCGAGTTCGGCCGGGTCGTTGAACCGGACGCAGCCGAGGACGCCGAGACCACCGGCCCGGCTGATCGCGGCGGCGACGTGCTCGGACGGGGTGAACCCGAAGATCGGGTACTGGATTCCGAATTTCCTGCTGAGATCGGTGTGCATCCCGGTCCCTTCTAGCTCGCCGCAGCGGAGCCGTTGGTGTGGTGGTCGTCCGCTGGGCGCTGCTCGGTCTGCTCCTTGGCCCACCGGTAGTCGGGCTTGCCGGCCGGTGAGCGCTTGATGGCGTCGACGTACCAGACACTGCGCGGGATCTTGTAGCTGGCGATCTGCGTCCGGGCCACCTCGACGAGGTCGGCCAGCGCCGGCCGGGTGCCGGCCCGGGGGGCGATCACGGCGGACACGCGCTGTCCCCAGCGCTCGTCCGGCACGCCGACGACGAGGACGTCGAACACATCCGGGTGGGCCTTCAGGGCGCCCTCCACCTCCTCGGGGAACACCTTCTCGCCGCCGGTGTTGATGCAGACCGAGCCGCGGCCGAGCATGGTGACGGTGCCGTCGGCCTCGACCCGCGCGTGGTCCCCCGGGATGGAGTAGCGGACACCGTGGTACTCGCGGAAGGTCGCCTTGGTCTTGACCTCGTCCTTGTAGTAGCCGATCGGGATGTGGCCCTTGCGGGCGAGCACGCCCACCTGACCGGATCCGGGCTCGATCGGGTTCCCCTCGTCGTCGATCACGGCGGTGGAGGCGTCGATCTTGACGGTCGGGCCGCCCGCGTGGGTCTGTCCCTTGGCGACGATGCCGAGTCCGCCGAAGCCGGTCTCGGACGAGCCGATCGAGTCGGTGACGACCGTGTTGGGCATCAGGTCCAGGAAGCGCTCCTTCAGCGCCGGGGAGAACAGGGCCGCGCTCGACGCCATCGCGAACAGCGACGACAGGTCGTACTTCTCCCCCGTCCCGGGACGGCCGCTCTCGAGGGCGTCGAGCATCGGGCGGCCCATCGCGTCGCCGGTGATGAAGATGACGTTGACCTTGTGTTCCTCGATGACCCGCCACACCTCGTGGCCGTCGAACTCGGGATGCATGATGACCTTGCCGCCGCTGAACAGCGACTGCAGCACCGCCCACTGGGCACCGCCGTGGATGAGCGGCGGGATCGGGAAGCGCACCAGCGGCGCACCCGAGGCACCGGTCTTGGCGAGTTCCCATTCGTCGGCGACGTATTCGCCCGTCATGAAGTTGATGCCGCCGCCGAGCACGCGCCACACGTCCTCCTGACGCCACATCACGCCCTTGGGGCTGCCGGTGGTGCCTCCGGTGTAGAGGATGTAGAGGTCGTCGGCGCTGCGTTCGCCGAAGTCGCGCTCGGGTGAGCCCTGGGCCAGGGCGGACTCGTAGTCGACGCCGTCGTAGCCCGAGTAGTCGAGATCGGTGCCGTCGTCGACCACGACGACGGTACGGATCTGCGGACAGTGCGGCAGGACGGCGGCGACCTTGTCCGAATAGCGACGCTCGTGGACGAGCGCGACCATGTCCGAGTTGTCGAAGATGTACTGCAACTCGTTCTCGACGTACCGGTAGTTGACGTTCACCATCACGGCACGGATCTTGAACACCGCGACCATCGCCTCGATGGCTTCGATGGTGTTGCGGGAGTAGATCCCCACCTTGTCACCGGGCTTCACACCCTGTTCCTGCAGATAGTGGGCGAGCCGATTGGCGCGCTCCTCCAGCTGCGCGTAGGTGACCTCACGTCCGTCCGACGCGAGCGCGACGCGGTCGGGAACAAGGTCGATTGCGTGCTCTACGAGGTCTGCGATGTTAAGGGCCACGACACAAAAGTAGAACGTGTTACCGTTTCTGACAAGACCCGAATGAGATCCAGTTCACAACACCGCAGGAGTCCTCAGTGTCCACCACCGCATCGGAAGTTTCCGGCATTTCGGCAGCCGCTCCGCACTGCCTCGTCGAGCAGCGCGGTCCGGTCCTGATCGTCACCATGAACCGGCCCGAGGCGCGCAACGCCCTCTCCGGCGAGATGATGGCGATCATGGCCGAGGCGTGGGACCGCGTCGACAACGATCCGGAGATCCGGGTGGCCGTCCTGACCGGCGCGGGCGGCGCCTTCTGCGCGGGCGCCGACCTCAAGGCGATGAACCGGTCCGCCCCGGGCGACAAGTTCGAGCAGGGCGACGGCGGAGGATGGGACCTGTCCAGGCTGCCCGCGCTGCTCAAGGGCCGCCGCCTCACCAAACCGCTCATCGCCGCGGTGGAGGGGCCGGCCATCGCCGGCGGCACCGAGATCCTCCAGGGCACCGACATCAGGGTGGCCGGCGAGAGCGCGAAATTCGGTGTGTCCGAAGCAAAATGGGGCCTGTTCCCACTCGGTGGCTCGGCGGTGCGGCTCGTGCGTCAGATCCCCTACACGATCGCCGCCGACATCCTGCTCACCGGCCGGCACATCACGGCCCCCGAGGCGAAGGAGATCGGCCTGATCGGCCACGTCGTCCCCGACGGTCAGGCACTCGACAAGGCCCTCGAGATCGCCGGCACCATCGCCGCCAACGGCCCGCTCGCCGTCCGGGCCATCCTGAAGACCATCCGCGACACCGAGGGCATGCACGAGGAGGAGGCCTTCGAGATCGACGCGAAGCTCGGCGCCGAGGTCTTCAAGAGCGCCGACGCCAAGGAGGGCCCCCGCGCCTTCGCCGAGAAGCGGGCCCCGAAGTTCACCGGCGCCTGAGGGGCCTCTGCCCGCCCCCGCCGGCCGCCCCCGCCGACCGCCCCCGCCGACCGCCCCCGCCGACCGAATGTCACATCGCGTCGATCACATCGAACCGGTGTGACATTCGGCCACGCGGCAGCAGTGGGTGCGCGCCGGGGCGGCGTGATCAGCCCAGGACGACGTCCGCCAGGGAACGCACGTGCTCGGCGTCGTGGCAGCTCACCAGCAGCATCGTCACGCCCGCGTCGGACCAGCGCTTCACTCCGGCGCGGACCTCGTCGCGGTCGCCGACGATCATCGTCTCGGTGACCATCTCGTCGGGGATCGCGGCGGCGGCCTCGTCCTTGCGACCGGCGCGGAACAACCTGGTCACCTCGTCGACGACGTCGCCGTAGCCCATCCTCCGGTACACCTGGGCGTGGAAGTTCAGTTCGGGAGTGCCCATGCCTCCGACGTACAGGGCCGTGACGGGCTTGAGGCCCGCGACGGTCCCCGCCCGGTCGTCGGTGACGACGACCTGGCAGGTCGCGGCGATCTCGAAGTCGGCGCGGGTGCGCCGGGCGCCCGGACGGGAGAAGCCCTCGTCGAGCCACTCGTCGTACATCGGGGCCAGGCGCGGCGAGTAGTAGATGGCCAGCCATCCGTCGGCGATCTCGGCGGTCAACGCGACGTTCTTCGGTCCCTCGGCGCCGATCCAGATGGGGATGTCCGCGCGCAGCGGGTGCGTGATCGGCTTGAGCGGCTTGCCGAGACCGGTGGCGCCGGGACCGTCGTACGGCAGCGGGTAGTGCGGCCCCGGGTTGGTCACCGGCTCGCGGCGGTCGAGCACCCTGCGCACGACCGAGACGTACTCGCGGGTGCGAGCGAGCGGTTTGGCGAACGGCTCGCCGTACCATCCCTCGACGACCTGCGGGCCCGACACACCGAGGCCCAGGATGTGCCGACCGCCGCTGAGGTGGTCGAGGGTGAGGGCGTGCATGGCGCAGCTGGTGGGGGTGCGGGCGGAGACCTGCACGACGGACGTGCCGAGCCGCACCCGCTGCGTGCCCGAGCCCCACCAGGCGAGCGGTGTGAACGCATCCGAGCCCCACGACTCGGCGGCGAAGACCGCGTCGAAGCCCTCCGCTTCGGCGGCAGCGACGAGTTCTCCGGCGTTCGCGGGCGGCTGCGCCCCCCAGTAGCCGAGCTGCAGACCCAGTTTCATTGCACACCATTCCTTTCGGGGTGGGCCGAAGGCACCGCTGCTCGGACAGTACCCTTGCCACCGTCTCTAGAACCTGTTCTACTCGAAGTTGTGAGCCTGGGAAAGAGCGCGACCGCGGAGAAACCGCTGAGCGCACCACTGAACCTGAAGTTCGACTACACCCGATCCACGGGGCCGACCGTCGGCGCGTTCGTCACCGGTCTGCGCGACGGACGAATCCTCGGCGCCCGCGGCTCGGACGGACGAGTCCTCGTGCCGCCCCCGGAGTTCGACGCGGTCACCCACGAACCGCTCACCGACTTCGTCGAGGTCGGGCAGAGCGGCACGGTTCGCAGCTGGACCTGGAATCCGGATCCGTTGCCGGGCCAGCTGTTCGACCGTCCCTTCGCGTGGGCGCTGATCCAGTTGGACGGGGCCGACACGACGCTGCCGCACGC
>NZ_AJFC01000190.1:0-14074 GCF_000256505.1 Rhodococcus sp. P14
CGACCCGGCGGACATGCGCACCGGGATGCGGGTGCGCGTGCGCTGGGCCGACGACCGCGTCGGCCACATCCGCGACATCGCCGGGTTCGAGCCCGGCGAGGCCGGCACCGTGACGGTGCGGCCGGAGGACTCCGGCGAACCGGTGACGATGATGATCACCCCGCTGGACCTGCACTACACGCACAGCGCGTCGTCCGAGGAGTCCTACTACCTGCGCGGGCTGGCCGAGGGCCGACTGATCGGCGGGCGCACCGGTCCCGGCGGCAAGGTCTACATCCCGCCGCGCGGCGCGAACCCCACCGACGGCATCCCCACCCGCGAGCAGGTCGAGGTGTCCGACAAGGGCATCGTGACCACGTTCTGCATCGTCAACGTGCCGTTTCTCGGGCAGCAGATCACGCCGCCCTACGTCGCGGCGTACGTGCTGCTCGACGGTGCCGACATCCCGTTCCTGCACCTGATCCTCGAGTGCGACGCCTCCGAGGTGCGCATGGGCATGCGGGTGGAGGCGAAGTGGCGCCCGCGCGAGGAGTGGGACTACACGCTGCGCAACATCGAGTACTTCCGGCCGACCGGCGAGCCGGACGCCGCCTACGAGACCTTCGAACACCACCTGTAAGGGAGCCGCGCCCATCATGACAGACATCGCAGTCGTCGGCTTCGCGCAGGCACCTCACGTGCGCGAGACCACCGGCACCACCAACGGCGTCGAGATGCTCGTCCCGTGCTTCCGGGAGCTCTACGACAAGCTGGGTATCACCAAGTCCGACATCGGTTTCTGGTGTTCGGGCTCGTCGGACTACCTGGCCGGCCGGGCGTTCTCGTTCATCTCCGCCGTGGACGCGCTCGGCGCGGTGCCACCGATCAACGAATCCCACGTCGAGATGGACGCCGCCTGGGCGCTGTACGAGGCGTGGGTCAAGCTGCTCACCGGGGAGGTCGACACCGCGCTCGTGTACGGCTTCGGCAAGTCCTCGGCGGGCACGCTGCGCCAGGTCCTCGGCGTGCAACTCGACCCGTACCTCGTCGCACCGCTCGGCCTCGACTCCGTCTCGCTCGCCGGGCTGCAGGCCCGGTTCGGACTCGACGCCGGCAAGTGGACGGAGGAGGACATGGCGCAGGTCGCCGTCCGCGCACGGGCCGCAGCCAAGGACAATCCGAATGCCCAGATCAGCGGCGACGTCACGGTCGAGGAACTGCTCGACCGGCCCTACGTCGCCGACCCGTTGCGGAGGCACGACTGCGCCCCGGTCACCGACGGCGCCGCCGCCGTCGTGCTCGCCACCGGCGACCGGGCCCGCGAGCTGTGCGAGAACCCCGCCTGGATCACCGGCATCGAGCACCGCATCGACACCCCGAACTTCGGCTCGCGGGACCTGACGCAGGCACCGTCCGCCGCCGCGGCCGCCGCGGCGGTGACCGGCGGGGACACCGCCTTCGACGTCGCCGAGCTGCACGCCCCGTTCACGCATCAGGAGCTGATCCTGCGCGAGGCGCTCGGGCTCTCGGGCGCGACGGCGGTCAACCCGACCGGAGGTCCGCTCACCGGCAACCCCATGTTCTCCGGTGGACTCGAACGCATCGGCTGCGCCGCGCAGGCGATCATGGACGGCCGCGCCGGACGTGCGCTCGCACACGCGACGAGTGGAGCTGTGCTGCAACAGAATCTGGTAGCAGTTCTGGAGGGACGCAACTGATGGGCAAGCAACTCGCCGCTGTCCTCGGCACGGGACAGACCCACTACGTCGCCAAACGGCACGACGTGTCGATGTCCGGTCTCGTCCGCGAGGCGATCGACCGGGCGCTCGCAGACGCGGACGTGGGCTGGGACGACATCGACGCCGTCGTCATCGGCAAGGCCCCGGACCTGTTCGAGGGCGTGATGATGCCCGAGCTGGGCATGGTCGACGCGATCGGCGCCACCGGCAAGCCCATGCTGCGGGTCCACACCGCCGGGTCGGTCGGCGGGTCCACCGCCAACGTCGCCGCCAGCCTCGTCCAGGCCGGCGTGCACCGACGGGTGCTGGCCGTGGCGTGGGAGAAGCAGTCCGAATCGAACGCCATGTGGGCGTTGTCCACCCCGGTGCCGTTCACCATGCCGGTCGGGGCGGGCGCCGGTGGCTACTTCGCCCCCCACGTGCGCTCCTACATCCGGCGCTCGGGCGCCCCCGAGCACATCGGCGCGATGGTGGCCGTCAAGGACCGCCTCAACGGCGCGAAGAACCCCTACGCGCACCTCAAGCAGCCGGACATCACGCTCGAGTCGGTGCAGGCGTCGCAGATGCTGTGGGACCCCATCCGCTACGACGAGACCTGCCCCTCCTCGGACGGCGCGTGCGCCGTGGTGATCGGCGACGAGGACTCGGCCGCGGCAGTCGAGGCGCAGGGCCGGGGCGTCGCGTGGATCCACGCCACCGCGATGCGAACCGAGCCGACCACGTACGCGGGACGCGACCAGGTCAACCCCGAGGCGGGCCGGATGGCCGCGGCGGCGCTGTGGAAGGCCGCGGGGATCACCGACCCGCTCACCGAGATCGACTGCGCCGAGATCTACGTCCCCTTCTCGTGGTTCGAACCGATGTGGCTCGAGAACCTCGGCTTCACCCCGGAACGTTCCGGCTGGAAGCTCACCGAGTCCGGGGAAACGGCCCTCGGTGGTCAGCTGCCGGTCAACATGTCCGGCGGGGTGCTCTCGTCCAACCCGATCGGCGCGTCCGGAATGATCCGATTCGCCGAGGCGGCGATGCAGGTGATGCACCGCGCCGGGGAACATCAGGTCGACGGTGCGCGCAAGGCGCTCGGGCATGCGTACGGTGGTGGCTCGCAGTACTTCTCGATGTGGGTGGTCGGCTCGGACCGACCGGAACGATAGGCACGGACCGTGGTGGACTTCACCGTCGGCGTCGCGATGACGCCGCTCGATCAACTCGCCGACCTGGCCCGCACTGCCGAAGAGTGCGGGTTCGCCTCGATCGCGCTGCCCGACTCCCTGTTCTACATGGAGAAGCAGAGCGTCGACTACCCGTATACTCCCGACGGGTCGCGGATGTGGACCGAGGACACCCCGTGGGTGGATCCGTTGATCGCCGCGGCCGCGATGGGGGCGGTCACGTCGACGCTCCGGTTCTACACCCAGGTCCTCAAGCTCGGCTCCCGCAACCCCGTGCTGCTGGCCCGCCAGGTCGGGTCGGTCGCCAACCTGACCGGGAACCGCTTCGGCTTCGGCGTGGGAATCGGCTGGGCCCCGGAGGAATTCGAGTGGTGCGGCGTCCCGTACGCGCGGCGCGGCAAGCGGGTCGACGAGATGATCGAGGTCATCAGGCTCATCCTCGGCGGCGGCATGGTCGAACACCACGGCGAGTTCTTCGACTTCGACCGCCTGCAGATGAGCCCCGCCCCCAGCGCACCGGTGCCGTTCTACATCGGCGGCCACACCGACGTCGCGCTGCGCCGCGCGGCCCGGATCGGCGACGGTTGGACCTCGGCGATGATCCGCTTCGACGACCTCGTCGACGTGGTCGCACGACTGCGCGAACTGCGCGCCGGATACGGCCGCGCCGACGGGCCGTTCGAGATCCAGGCCGTGTGCGTCGACCGGTTCGGCAGCGCGGGGTACGCCGAACTCGAGGACGCCGGGGTCACCGACATCATCGTGGTGCCGTGGATCTTCGACGGGCACGGCTTCGACAGTCCCCTCGAGGCGAAGCAGGAGTCCCTGCACAGATTCGCCGACAGGTACATCCATCGAAGGGAGCAGGCATGAGCGACGAACATCCGGCGCGGGTGGCCGCGCGGGCGTCCCAAGCCGCGGCCAGCGGGAAGCGCAAGGACGAGTGGCTGGCGCTGTTCGCCGAGAACGGGGTCGTCGAGGACCCGGTCGGTCCGTCCGGGTTCGACCCGGAGGGCACGGGGCACCACGGGCGCGAGGCGATCTCGCGCTTCTACGACATGACCATCGCGAACACCGACCGGCTCGAGTTCCTCGTCGACGACGTGCTGGTGTGCGGCGACGAGTGCGTCAACATCGGCACCATCCGCACCACCCTCGGCGGCAACGTGATCGACGCCGAGGGCGTGTTCGTCTACCGCGTGGACGACGACGGCCGGATCGCGTCGCTGCGCGCCTTCTGGGAAGTCGAGCGGGCCATGAAGACGGTTCGCCCCGCAGCCGGGGCGGCGCGCGGCTAGAGTCCGGCCATGACCGTCGGCGGGATCGTCCTCGCGGCGGGGGGCGGCACGCGACTGGGCGGGCGCGCGAAAGCACTGCTCCCCCACCGCGGCCACCCGCTGCTGCACACCGTGGTGGCCGCGCTCACCGCCGGGGGCTGCGACGAGATCACGGTGGTCGCCGGCGCCTACGCCGACGACGTCGTCGCCGCGTGCCCGCCCGGCATCCGAACCGTCGTCAATCCGCGCTGGGCCGAGGGGATGTCGACGTCGCTGCGGGCCGGGATGGACGCCACGACGGGCCACGAGGTGATCGCCCTGACCGTCGTCGACTTTCCCGGCATCACCGCCGGACTCGTCCGAACCGTGCTGGCCGCGCACCGCCCCGGCACGATCACCGTGCCGATGTTCGGCGACCGCCCCGGCCATCCCGTGGTGTTCGACCGGCGTGATGCCGAGGCGGCGGCCCGGGAGGCCGTCGGCGACGAGGGTGCCCGGCGATTCCTCGCCGGCCACCGCGACCGGGTGCGGCGGCTGGACTGCACGGGTCTCGCCGATCCGGGAGACGTCGACGTGCCCGGCGATCTGGCGCTGCTGGACCGGCGGGACGTCACGCGCGGCGATACCTGATCGCCGAGCCCAGGACGATCGTCACGGCGCAGGACAGCACCAGCATCGTGCAGACGGCCCCGAGTGCGGCCACCGTCGGCGTGGCCGTCCCCGGCACCACCAGGGACGCGAGCAGGAGCGACGCCACCGAGGTGCCCACGGCCGACGCGGCGGTGCGCAGCACGGTCTGGCTGCCGGCCATCTCGCTCGTGTTGTGTTCCGGGACGGACTCGACGAGCAGGTTCGGCAGCGCGGGGTACGCGAACGCCGTCGCCACCGAGACGGCCACCACCAGCAGCGTCATCCCGAGCACCGAGGCCCGGAAGAAGAAGAATCCGGCGCACGCCACGAGGAACACCACGCTGCCGAGCAGCAGCGACGACCGTGCCCCCACCGCGGCGGCGATCCGGCCCGCGACGGGCGTGAACGCCATGCCGATCATCGCGCCGACGAACGACAGCGTTCCGGCGTAGGTGGGTGTGAGTCCCAGGCCGAACGGCGCGGAGGTGGGGCTCTGCATGATGATCGGGATGATCATCGTCCCGCCCCCGATCGGTCCGACGCCGAGGGCCACCCCGGCGAGCATCGTCAGCGCGACGTTGCGTTCGGCGAGCAGGCGCAGGTTCACGATCGGGGACGGCCGGCCGAGCTCCCACCACACCCACCAGGCGAAGATCGCCGTACCGACGACGATCGGCGCGAGGACGCGGCCGTCGCTCCAGCCCCAGGCGCGGCTCTGGGTCAACCCGAACAGGACGGCGGCCACGGCCGTCGCCAGGCCGGCCGCGCCCACCACGTCGATCGGCTGCCGGTGGTGGTGGCGGCGTCGCCACGGCAGCACGGCCTCGACCAGGAAGATGCAGGCGATGGCGTACGCCGCGGCGACGACGAAGATGTACCGCCAGTCCCCGAGATCGATGAGGATGCCGGCGACGAGCAGGGAGGCGGCCCCGGCCGCGACGGCGGATCCGGAGATCAGTGCGACGGCCATCGGGACGCGTTCCGCGGGCAGGTGCTCACGGGCGAGCCCGATGCACAGCGGCAGGATCGCGCCCGCCACCCCCTGGATCGCCCGGCCGGCGATGATGGCCTCGAGGGTCCCGAACGCCATGCTGACGATCGAGCCGGTGGCGGCGCAGGCCAGCACGAACATCAGCACCCGTTCGCGACCGTACATGTCGCCGAGCCGGCCGCACACCGCCGCCGAGGCCGCCGCCACCAGCAGAAACGCCGTCACGGTCCATCCGACCGCGGAGGCGTCCGCCTCGAAGACCCGGGCGAACGTCGGCAGCGCCGCGTACATCATCGACGTCTCGAATGCGCTGATGACTTCGACGGCGATGAGAATGGCCACCACCGCCCACACGGGTCGGGTCCGCTCGTAGCGGCGTTCGGCACGGGTCGAGGGTGCCCGTTCGGGTGCCAACGATGTACTCATGAATACTCCTACGGTTCGTCGGTGTGAACCGTACGGACGGAGTACGCCGAGTGTGACGCAGGACCCACTGAGCGGGACCGGGCGGCCGGCGTCGTCCTTACGCGCCGGCCATGTGCCGGACCGCCAGGTGGGCGAACAACGCGCTGGTGCCGATCGGGTTGCCGCCGCCGGGGTAGACGGTGCCGCTCGGGGCGGCCATCGTGTTGCCCGCCGCGTACAGCCCGGGGATGGGCGTCCCGGCGCCGTCGAGCACGCGGCCGACGGTGTCGGTGCGCAGGCCGCCCTTGGTGCCGAGGTCCGAGATGCCGAACTGCGCGGCGTGGAACGGGCCCTTCTCGATCGGGACCAGCGCCGAACCGCCGCCGGTGAACGCCACGTCGTAGGGCTCGTCCCCGCGGCCGAAGTCCTCGTCGACGCCGCCGGCGGCGAGGCGGTTGAACCGTGCGACGGTCGCCTCGAGCGCCTCGGCCGACACCCCGATCTGCCCGGCGAGTTCGGCGAGCGTGTCGGCGGTCTTCCACAGTCCCGCCGCCTCGTACTTCTCGGTCTCCACGAGCGGAACGTTCGTCGCCGCGATCGGCGGCACCACCCCGCTCCGGTCGTCGTAGATCATCCAGAACGGCAGCGTCATCTCGCCCTTGTCCATGCGGGCGATGATGTCGCGGCCGAGCCGGTCGTAGGGCGCGTACTCGTTGGTGAAGCGATTGCCGTCCTGGTCGACGAAGATGCCGCCGGTGAAGCACAGCGCGAAGGCCGAGCGCCCGTCGGGGTGGGTCAGCCCCGGCGACCACCACGCCTCGCTCATCAGGTCGACGTCGGCACCGATCGCGATGGCCGCCTGGTGGGCCTTGCCGAGGTTGGACCACGGCCCCATCGAATCGCGGGCCGCGCCGGGGACGCCGTACCGTGCGCGCATCTCGTCGTTGTGGTCGAATCCGCCGGCGGCGAGCACGACGCCCTTGCGGGCCCGCACCGCGCGCCGCTGCTCGCCGTGGGAGACGATCGCGCCGACCACGGCGCCGTCCTCGACGACGAGTTCCTCGAGCGGCGTGTTCCGGTGCAGCTGCACGTTCGGGTACTTGCGCATGGCGACCAGGAACCGGCCGATGAGGGCACGTCCACCGATCAGCTTGTCCGGCAACGGATCCCCGTTTCGCTCGCGACCCAGCGGCCCGCGGACGGATTCGTTGAGTTCCGGATCGTCGACGACGGACCGCGGGGTCGGTGCGATGTGACGGCCCTTCGCGCTGGCCTTGGGAGCCTTGCCGAAGTAGTCCGGCCACGGGTAGGCCGTGAACTCGATGTCCTCGTCGGCCTCGAGGTAGTCGATCAGGGGTGCGCCGCCACGGACGTAGGCGTCCTGCAGGTCGCGGGGGGTGCGGTCGCCGACGACGGCATGGTAGTAGGTCAGGGCGTCGTCGATGGTGTCGTCGTCGCCGGCACGTCGCAGCACGGCGTTGGTGGGGAACCAGACCCCACCGCCGCCGGAGTAGGCGGTGGTGCCGCCGAAGTACTCGGAGGCCTCGACCAGGACGACCGACAGTCCCTCACGGGCGGCGGTGTACGCGCCGCAGCAGCCTCCCGCCCCCGATCCCACGACGAGGACGTCGCATTCCTCTGCCCAATCCACCATGCTCGAAGCCTTTCGCCGATTCCGTTCCGGGAGCACGTGACACTATTTCCGCAACCGCGGCGCACGGGAGAGGACGTCTCACTGGGCGGAACAACAGGCCCGGGCCCTGCCGCACGCGAGATCTCCCCCGTTCGGTCCGCACGGCCGGACCCGGCACGGCGACGTCGCACAGGCCGATCCCGGTCAGCAGGACCGGAGGCTACCGGCCCTCGGCGGCCGAAATACTGTGGCCGAGCACCCCGCCCTCACCCCCAATTTCGGCGGGGTGCACCCACGTCGCCGGCTTCTGCGGTACTCCCCACCTCTGTCCGACATCCCTCCGCGCGCCGATCCGGGAACGGCGACCGGATCCGCAGGACGCCGGGGCCAGCGGTCGGCACGGCGGCGCCGTAGGAGCCCCGATCGCCCCGGCGCCGTGGCATCGGGTCAGTGCTCGACGGGGCAGCCGCCCTCCGTCCTGTAGTCCACCCGGAACTCCTTGATGCCGTTGAGCCAGCCGGACCGCAACCGGCGCGGATCGGCGACCTTGGTGATGTCGGGCATGTAGTCGGCGATCGCGTTGAACACGAGGTCGATCTCCATCCGCGCCAGGTTGGCGCCGAGGCAGTAGTGCGCGCCGGTTCCGCCGAACGCGAGGTGCGGGTTGGGATCTCGCAGGATGTCGAATGTCCGGGGGTTCTCGAACACCTCCTCGTCGTTGTTCGCCGACGCGTACAGCATCACGACGCGGTCGCCCTTGCGAATCGTCTGCCCGCCGAGTTCGGTGTCCTCGAGCGCGGTGCGCTGGAACGACGTGACCGGCGTGGCCCAGCGGATGATCTCGTCGGCCGCGGTCTTCGGGCGGTCCCGCTTGAAGATCTCCCACTGCTCCGGGTTGTCGAGGAACGCCGCCATGCCGTGCGTGATCGCGTTGCGGGTGGTCTCGTTGCCGGCGACGGCGAGCACGATGAAGAAGAAGCCGAACTCCTCGGGTGAGAGCTCGTCCCCGTCGATGTCCGCCTCGATCAGCGTGGTGACGATGTCGTCCGCCGGGCACTCCTTGCGCGCGGCGGCCATCTGGTACGCGTAGCCGAGAACCTCCATCGACGCGGCCGCGGGGTCGGCGGTGTTGTCCGGATCGTCGTAGCCGGTCATCTGATTCGACCACTCGAAGATCTTGTCCCGGTCCTCCTGCGGGACGCCGATCAGTTCGGCGATGGCCTGCAGGGGCAGCTCGGCGGCGACCTGGGTGACGAAATCGCCCCGGCCGGCCTGGCAGGCTTCCTCGACGATCTTCTTCGCGCGGGCGTTCAGCTCGTCCCGGAGGCCGTTGATGGCGCGCGGGGTGAACCCGCGGGCGACGAGTTTGCGCAGCTTGGTGTGCTCGGGAGCGTCCTTGTTGAGCAGGACGTGCCGCTGCAGTTCGATGGCCTCGCGCGGGATGTCGTCGTTGAACCGCGGGATGGCGGTGTTCTCCCAGTTGGAGAACACGTCGCTGCGGCGGGAGACCTCACGGACCTCCTCGTGCCGGGACACGACCCAGAATCCCTCGTCGTGGAACCCGCCGACGTCCGGGGATTTCTTGTTCCACCAGACGGGGGCCGTCCTACGCAGCTCGGCGAACTCCTCGAACGGCATCCGCTCGGCGTAGAGATCCGGATCGGTGAAGTCGATGTCTTCGGGGATGTTGGGCTGCGCCACTGAATTCTCTCCTACCCTGACGAGTGCACCGGGTCGCGATGTGGAACACGTTCTAAAAGCATTCAAGCACAGGGCGGCCCGCAGGCCAAGGAATCGCCAAGTCCCGATCATTCGGACCACGTCTTGTCCGCCACGACAACCTGTTCTACTTTGCGAGGACAAGGATCAGAAAGGAGCCCACCGTGGGCACACCAGTCATCGTCGAGGCGGCACGCACCCCGATCGGCAAGCGCGGCGGCTGGCTCGCCGGCCTGCACGCTGCCGAGATCCTCGGGGCCGCGCAGAGCGGACTGATCGAGCGTGCGGGCCTCGATCCCGCCCTCGTCGAGCAGGTGATCGGCGGGTGCGTCACACAGGCCGGCGCGCAGTCCAACAACATCACCCGCACCGCCTGGCTGCACGCCGGACTGCCGTGGCAGGTCGGCGCCACCACGATCGACTGCCAGTGCGGGTCGGCCCAGCAGGCCAACCACCTGATCGCCGGGCTCATCGCCACCGGCGCCATCGACGTCGGCATCGCCTGCGGTATCGAGGCGATGTCCCAGGTGCCGCTCGGCGCGAACGTCGGCGAACTCGCCGGCCCGCGCCGCCCCGAGTCGTGGAACATCGACATGCCCAACCAGTTCGAGGCGGCCGAGCGCATCGCTCGCCGGCGCGGCATCACCCGCGAGGACGTCGACGCCCTCGGCGTCCGGTCGCAGGCGCTGGCCGAGCAGGCCTGGGACGAGGGCCGATTCGACCGCGAGGTGCTGCCCGTCGTCGCACCCGTCGTCGACAAGGCGGGCGCGCTCACCGGCGAGAAGCAGACCGTCGCCCGCGACCAGGGCCTGCGCGAGACGACCGCGGAGTCGCTCGCGAAGCTGAAGCCGGTCCTCGACGGCGGCATCCACACGGCCGGCACCTCGTCGCAGATCTCCGACGGCGCGGCCGCGGTGCTGCTCATGGATTCCGACCGCGCCGCGGCGCTCGGCCTGAAGCCGCGGGCTCGGATCGTCTCGCAGGCCCTCGTCGGCGCCGAGCCCGAGTTCCATCTCGACGGACCGGTGCAGGCGACGAGCCGCGTCCTCGACAAGTCCGGGATGGCGATCGGCGACCTGGACCTGTTCGAGGTCAACGAGGCGTTCGCGTCGGTGCTGCTGTCGTGGGCGCGGGTGCACGAGCCCGACATGGACAAGGTCAACGTGAACGGTGGCGCGATCGCGCTCGGCCACCCCGTCGGCTCCACCGGCTCGCGGCTGATCACCACCGCCCTGCACGAGCTCGAGCGGCGCGACGGCTCGACCGCGCTGATCACCATGTGCGCCGGCGGCGCGCTGGCCACCGGCACGATCATCGAGCGGATCTGACATGAGCGCAGCCGCCGCGCCGAAGGGCCTCGACTCGAAGTGGACGGTGCCGGTCATCAAGTGGATGTCGCGCGCCAACGTGGCGGCCTACAAGGCCACCGGGGGCCGGATCGGTGGAAAGTGGCGGGTGGGCAGCGCCTTCCCGTGGGGCATCCCCGTCTGCCTGCTCACCACCACGGGCCGCAAGACCGGGCAGCCACGGACCGTCCCCCTGCTGTTCCTCGAGGACGGCGAGCGGGTGGTGCTCGTCGCATCCCAGGGCGGCCTGCCTCAGCACCCGCTGTGGTTCCGCAACATCCGCGCCGATCCGCGGGTGACCGTGCAGGTGCGCTCGCGGGTGCGGCAGATGACGGCGCGGGTGGCGACGCCCGAGGAGCGGTCGCACTACTGGCCGCGGCTGGTGGCGATGTACGCGGATTTCGACAATTATCAGTCCTGGACGGATCGGGTCATCCCGGTGGTGGTGTGCGAGTGATCTTCGCGGGAGCCGGCACGGCCGGGCACGAACCAGTGGGGTGCCCGGTCGAGCTGCTCTCGAGAAGGGATGTCACCCGATGACAACCGCCAACCACGACCGCGTACTCGACAAGCGGGAGATCGCCGCCGCACTGCTGCGCGCGCTCGAACGCCGGCACGAGGTCCTCGATGCCATCGTCGAGAGCGACGACCGGGCCGAGGCGGTCACGACCGTCGCGCGGCTGCTCGACACGAACGAGTCGTGCGCCGAAGCGGTGCTCAACCTTCCGTTCCGGCGGCTGACCAAGGCGGAGCGGAAGAAGATCCGGGAGGAACTCGACGACCTCGACGCGGTGCTGAAGTGGACGCCCGCCGAACGTCCGTACGCCACCGGTGCCCACTTCCGGCTGCGTCAGTTCAGCAACAGCGATCGGGACCGCGAGCTGTTCCGCGCGCGGTGCGAGGAGCAGCTCGGCGACGCCGGCGAGGAGCGGGTCGAGCAGGAACGCGCCGCCGGCCTGTCGCGCATCGACGACGAGTCCGCGGTGTGGCTGGTCGCCGAGGACCTGTCCGGCACCGACCCCAAGCCGGTCGGTTTCGCGTTCGGTGAGCTCCAGGGCCACGAGGTCGACGTCGCGATCTGGGTCCACCCGGAGCTGCGCAAGCAGGGCTACGGCACCGCGACCCTCAAGCACGCCCGCACCGAGCTGGCCGCGTACTTCCCCGGCACCACCATCATCGTCCGTTCGCCCGCATAGTCGCCCCCACCCGTGCGCGCTTTCGGTAGCGGGCGCTACCGAAAGCGCGCACGGCCGGTCAGGCGCCGTAGACCGGGGTCGGGGGCTCGCTGCGCGCGATCAGCTTCTCCACCACCGGGCCGAGTTCCTTCGGATCCCAGCGCTCGCCCTTGTCGATCGCCTCGCCGTGCCGCCAGCCGTCGGCGACGGAGACCTTGCCGCCCTCCACCTCGAAGACCCGGCCCGTGACCTCCTTGGACTCGGCGCTGCCGAGCCACACCACCAGCGGTGAGACGTTCTCCGGGGCCATCGCGTCGAACCCGTCCTCGGGGGCGGCCATCGACTCGGCCATCGCCCCGCCCGCGCCCACGGTCATGCGGGTCCGCGCGGCCGGCGCGATCGCGTTGACGGTGACGCCGTAGCGCGCGAACTCCGCGGCCGCCTGGATCGTGAGGGTGGCGATCCCCGCCTTCGCGGCGGCGTAGTTGCCCTGGCCGATGCTGCCCATCAGGCCGGCACCCGAGCTGGTGTTGACGATGCGGGCGTCGACCGGGTTGCCGGCCTTCGCCTCCCCGCGCCAGTACGCCATCGCGTGCCGCATCGGAGCGAAGTGGCCCTTCAGATGCACCCGGATCACCACATCCCATTCCTCCTCGCTCATGTTGGCGAGCATGCGATCCCGCAGGAATCCGGCGTTGTTGACCAGGACGTCGAGCCGCCCGAAGGTGTCCAGGGCCGTCTGCACCAGGTTCTGCGCGCCGGCCCAGTCGGCGACGTCGTCACCGTTGACGACGGCCTCGCCGCCGGCCGCCCGGATCTCCGCGACGACCTGCTCCGCGGGGCTCTCCCCCGTCGCGGAACCGTCCGCGCCGGCCCCGATGTCGTTGACCACGACCTTCGCCCCCTCGGCGGCGAACGCCAGCGCGTGGGCCCGTCCGATACCGCGCCCCGCGCCGGTGACGATCACGACGCGCCCGTTGACCAGTCCACTCACTTGTCTTCTCCTCGAATAGATGTCGTTGTCGCGGAATTCGGGCGACACGCTCGCCCCGCCTCCACGATTCCGCTCCCTGGGGTCTTCGCCCCGCATGTGCTAACTTACCAAGCAATCGCTTGGTTCGGTACAGACGTTAGGAACCTGCCATGGGCATCACCTCGACCACCGACGGCGCGGGCATCACCACGGTCACCGTCGACTACCCGCCTGTGAACGCCATCCCCTCCCAGGGGTGGTTCGAACTGGCCGACGCGGTCCTCGCCGCAGGCAAGGATCCGGCCACGCACGTGGTGATCCTGCGCGCGGAGGGCCGCGGCTTCAATGCCGGCGTCGACATCAAGGAGATGCAGGCCACCGACGGGCACGACGCCCTCATCGCCGCCAACCGCGGCTGCGCCGCCGCCTTCGCCGCCGTCTACGACTGCGCCGTGCCCGTCGTGGTCGCCGTGAACGGCTTCTGCGTCGGCGGCGGAATAGGTCTCGTCGGCAACGCCGACGTCATCGTCGCCTCCGACGACGCCGTCTTCGGCCTGCCCGAGGTGGACCGCGGCGCGCTCGGCGCCGCCACCCACCTCGCCCGGCTCGTGCCGCAGCACATGATGCGCACCCTCTACTACACGGCGCAGAACGTCACGGCCCAGCAGCTCGAGCACTTCGGTTCCGTCTACAAGGTGGTCCCGCGCGCCGAACTCGACGCCACGGCCCGCGAGATCGCCGGGAAGATCGCGGCGAAGGACACCCGCGTCATCCGCTGCGCCAAGGAAGCCATCAACGGCATCGACCCGGTGGACGTGAAGGACAGCTACCGCTTCGAGCAGGGCTTCACCTTCGAACTCAACCTCGCGGGCGTCGCGGACGAGCACCGGGACGAGTTCGTCGCCACCGGCAAACCGCGCGCCAACCACTGACCAGGAGACATGAAACACCATGCGTGACAAGAGGATGTCGCTCGACGACGTGGTCGGCGAGCTGCGCAGCGGCATGACGATCGGCATCGGCGGGTGGGGGGGG
>NZ_AJFC01000191.1:0-3072 GCF_000256505.1 Rhodococcus sp. P14
CGATCCTGCGCTCGGATCTGACGGACCTGACGGTCGTGACCTACGGGGGCCCGGACCTGGGCCTGCTGTGCTCGGCCGGGAAGGTGAAGAAGGCGTACTACGGGTTCGTCTCCCTCGACTCGGCCCCGTTCTACGACCCGTGGTTCGCCAAGGCCCGCACGAACGGGGAGATCGTCGCGCGGGAGATGGACGAGGGCATGGTCAAGTGCGGCCTCGAGGCGGCCGCCGCGCGGCTGCCGTTCCTGCCGATCCGCGCCGGCCTGGGCTCGGCCGTCGTCGACTTCTGGGAGGGCGAGCTGCAGACCGTCACCTCGCCGTACCCCGGCGAGTCGGGCGAGGCCGAGACGCTGATCGCGATGCCGGCGCTGAATCTCGATGCGGCCCTGGTGCATCTGAACCTCGGCGATGCGCACGGCAACGCCGCCTACACCGGTGTCGACCCCTACTTCGACGACCTGTACTGCCTGGCTGCCGAGAAGCGGTACGTCTCGGTCGAACGCATCGTCGAGACCGAGGAACTCGTCAAGTCCGTTCCGCTGCAGTCCCTCGTCCTCAACCGCATGATGGTCGACGGGGTCGTCGAGGCACCGAACGGCGCCCACTTCACCCTTGCCGGCGACAGTTACGGCCGCGACGAGAAGTTCCAGCGCCACTACGCCGAATCGGCGAAGGACCCGCAGACGTGGCAGGGGTTCGTCGACCGGTTCCTCTCCGGCAGCGAGGACGACTACCAGGCCGCAGTGCAGGCCTTCAGCGAGGAGCAGGCATGACCGAGACGACCACCCCGGCGACCTCCGGCACGGTGACCCGCGCCGAGTACTGCGCCATCGCATGCGCCGAGATCTTCGCCGGCGCCGGCGAGATCATGGCCAGCCCGATGGCGACCCTGCCGCTCATCGGCGCCCGCCTCGCCCGGCTGACCACCGAACCGGACCTGCTCATCACCGACGGCGAGGCCCTGATCCTCGCCGACACCCCCGCCGTCGGCGCGAAAGGCCCGATCGAAGGCTGGATGCCGTTCCGCAAGGTGTTCGACGTCGTCGCCTCCGGCCGACGCCACGTCGTGATGGGCGCCAACCAGATCGACCGGCACGGCAACCAGAACCTGTCGGCGTTCGGGCCGCTGCAGCACCCCACCCGGCAGATGTTCGGCGTGCGCGGCGCCCCCGGCAACACCATCAACCACGCGACGAGCTACTGGGTCGGCAAGCACAACACGCGCGTGTTCTGCGACAAGGTCGACATCGTCTCGGGTGTCGGCTACGACAAGGTCGATCCGGCCAACCCGGCGTTCCGGTTCCTGCACCTGCACCGGGTCGTCACCAACCTCGGCTCGTTCGACTTCGGCGGTCCCGGCCACACGTTCCGGGCGCTGACCCTGCACCCCGGGGTCACCGCCGAGCAGGTCGCCGAGAACACCTCCTTCGAGGTGGCGGGCCTCGACGAGGCCGGCCTCACCCGGGAGCCCACCGCCGAGGAACTGCGCCTGATCCGTGAGGTCCTCGATCCGCGTGGGCTGCGAGACCGGGAGGTCGCGGTATGAGTCCGCGCCTGACGACGGCCCTGACCGACCTGGTCGGCATCGAGCATCCGATCGTCCAGACCGGCATGGGCTGGGTGTCCGGCCCCCGGCTGACCGCCGCCACCTCCAACGCGGGTGGCCTCGGCATCCTGGCGTCGGCGACGATGACGTACGAGGAACTCGAGGTCGCCGTCGCGAAGACGAAGGCGGCGACGGACAAGCCCTTCGGCGTGAACATCCGGGCCGATGCGTCCGACGCCGCCCAGCGCATCGACCTGCTCATCCGCGAGAACGTCAAGGTCGCGTCCTTCGCGCTCGCGCCCAGGAAGGAACTGATCGCCGAGCTCAAGGATCACGGCGTCGTGGTGATCCCGTCCATCGGCGCCGCGAAGCACGCGGTGAAGGTTGCCTCGTGGGGCGCCGACGCGGTGATCGTGCAGGGCGGCGAAGGCGGCGGGCACACCGGACCGGTGGCCACCACGCTGCTGCTGCCGAGCGTGCTCGACGCCGTCGACATCCCGGTCGTCGCGGCCGGCGGGTTCTTCGACGGCCGGGGCCTGGCAGCGGCGCTCGCCTACGGGGCGGCCGGCGTCGCCATGGGCACCCGGTTCCTGCTCACCAGCGACAGCGCCGTGCCCGACTCGGTGAAGCAGGAGTACCTGGGCCGGGGCCTGCAGGACACGACGGTCTCGGTCAAGGTCGACGGCATGCCGCACCGCGTGCTCAACACCGAGCTCGTGGACAGCCTCGAACGCGGCAGCTACGCGAAGGGCCTCGCCGCCGCCGCCAGGAACGCGGCCAAGTTCAAGGCCATGACCGGGATGAAGTGGTCGACGCTCGTCAAGGACGGCATCGCGATGAAGCGGGCGAGCGACCGCACGTGGCAGCAGATCATCATGGCGGCCAACACCCCCATGCTGCTCAAGGCCGGGCTCGTCGAGGGCAACACCGAGGCCGGTGTGCTCGCCTCCGGGCAGGTCGTCGGCATGCTCGACGACCTGCCCAGCTGCCAGGAGCTGATCGACCGCATCGTCACCGAGGCCGTCGAGCGGATCGACGCGCTGGCCGCGCTGCGTGGTCAGGCCCAGGCGCCGCGCGCCGCCGCGCCGCGCGCGTAGGTCTCGAACGAGATCGATGGCCGGCCCGTCACCTCGGCGACGACGTCGTTCGGGGTGACGTCGCCGGTCGCCCGCAGCGCCTCGAAGGCCTCGATCTCGGCAAGCACCTGCGCCCGGTCCAGACCGAAACCGGTCATGGTCTCGAGGTAGGCGTCGGGCTCGCCGCGGTAACGCACCGGCCGCCCCGACTCGCGGGCGACGATCGCCGTCGCCTCCCCGAACGACAACGCGTCGGGTCCGCTCAGCTCGTACGTGCGACCCGCATGACCGGGCTCGGTCGGAGCCACCACCGCGACGGCGGCGATGTCCTCGGCGTCGTTGAACGCCTGCCGGACGTCGCCGAGCGGCACCACGACGTCGCCGGCGAGCACGGCGTCGCGCAGGAAGCCCTCGTCGAAGTTCTGATCGAACCAGTCCGCCCGGACCACTGTC
>NZ_AJFC01000192.1:0-12378 GCF_000256505.1 Rhodococcus sp. P14
GTGACGGCCGTGACCTCGGCGACGGCCTCCTCGAACGGTTCGCGGGTGGCGTCGGAGAGCTTGTGGACGCCGCTGACCTTGCGCACGTACTGCCGGGCGGCGGCCTCGATCTCCTCGTCGGTCGCTGCCGGCTCGAGCCCGCGCAGCTCCGTGATGTTCCGGCACATGAACCGAGGGTAACGCCGGAACATCAGCCGAGGCGACCGCCGAGCATGCCGCGCAGGGCGTTCAGGCACAGCTCCCGCAGCTGCGCCTCGGTGACGGTGGGGTGATCGTGCCAGTCGACGCACACGCTGCGCACGAGCGCGATCCAGCCCTGCACGGCCACCGCGACGAGTTCGCGTTCGTCGTCGGGCGGGGCGAGGGCGTCGAGGATGCGCTCCTGCTGCACGCCGAGTTCGGCGTCGACGATCGCGCGGATGCCGGCGTCGGCGGAGTCCGCGGCCCGGTTGACCGCCGCGACGCCCTGCCGGTGCGAGGCGACGTAGTCGAGGTAGGCGTCGAGGCCCGCGGTGATACGCTCGGCGACGGTGAGCCGCGGATCCGGTTCGGTGACGGCGAGCAGCCGGTCCGATTCGCGTTGGACGACCGCCGCCATGAAGTCTCGCTTGGTCGGAAAGTAGTGGTACATCAGGCCACGTGAAACCCCCGCGAGCTCGGCGACCTCCTCGATCCACACGTCGTCGTAGGCACGCTCGGCGAACAGACGCGCGCCGATGTCGAGCAGCTGCGCGCGGCGCTGCTCGGGATCGAGACGTCGGCGGGGTTGGGCCACGAATCCAATCTAGTTCTTGACAGACGTCCGTCCCGGCGTAGCGTGGCTACTGTACACGGATTCAATAGCTGGGGGTCGGAGCATGGTCATGGCCACGTCGCGGGTGTTCGACACCGAAATTCCACGCCCGCCGAAACGCCTGCCCCTCGCCGGCGACGTCCTGGGCATGTCGCTGAAGACCCCGGTGCAGAACTCGATGGCCACCCACAAGGCCCTCGGCCCGGTGTTCGAGCGGACGGCGTTCGGCCGTCGCTTCGTGTTCGTCTGCTCCGGCGAACTCACCGCCGAGCTGTCCGACGAGAAGCGCTTCGCCAAGCACCTCGCCCCGGGGGTCGAGGCCCTGCGGGCGATCGGCGGTGACGGGCTGTTCACCGCCTACAACGAGGAACCGAACTGGCGTCGCGCTCACGAACTGCTCATGCCGGCGTTCACGCAGCAGGCGATGCGCCGGTACCACGCCACGATGCTCGACGTCACCGCTCAGCTCGTCGCGCACTGGGACCGCCGGGCGCGCAGCGGCGGCGACGTCGACGTCGCCGCGGACATGACGAAGCTGACCCTGGAGACCATCGGCCGCACCGGGTTCAGCTACTCGTTCGAGCCGTTCGAACGCGAAGAGCGGCACCCGTTCGTCGAGGCGATGGTCGGCGGCCTGTCGTTCTCGCAGCGCAGCATGCTGCGCACCGTTCCCGTCGTCGGGCGCTTCCTCTTCCCCGCCGCCAAGCGGCAGTACGACCTCGACCGGGCGCACATGCACGACGTCGTCGACGCAGTGATCCGCAGCAGGAGCGATGCGCCCGGCCCCGCCCCCGACGACCTGCTCGAGCTGATGCTGCGGGCGGCCCGCGAGGACGATCCCCACAGGCTCGACCCCGTCAACATCCGCAACCAGGTGCTCACCTTCCTCGTCGCCGGACACGAAACCACCTCGGGCGCCTTGTCGTTCGCCCTGTACTACCTGATGCGCGACCCACGGGCCTACGCGCGGGCACGGGCGGAGGTCGAGGAGGTCTGGGGCGACGGCGAGCCCGCCTTCGAACAGATCGCCAAGCTGCGCTACGTCCGCCGGGTGCTCGACGAGGCGCTGCGGCTGTGGCCGACCGCACCCGCGTACGCGCGGGAAGCGAAGGCGGACACCACCCTGGGTGGCCGGTACCGGATGCGCGCCGGCGACTGGGTGCTCGTGCTGCTGCCCGCGGTGCACCGGGACCGCGCGGTGTGGGGCGACGACGCCGACGAGTTCGACCCCGACCGATTCCTGCCCGAACGGGTCCGGGCCCGCCCCGCGCACGTGTACAAGCCGTTCGGCACCGGAGAACGCGCCTGCATCGGACGGCAGTTCGCGCTGCACGAGGCAACACTCGTGCTGGGAACCCTGTTGCGCCGTTACGACCTGACGATGGATCCCGGCTACCGGCTGAAGGTCGCCGAACGTCTCACGCTCATGCCGGAGGGCCTGCACGCCCGGGTGTCCTTCAAGTCCTGAGCGGCCGCCCGCCCGTGTCGTACGCTGTGCCCGACGGGTGGGAGAGGCCCGCACGGGAGGGAGAAGCCATGCGATTCGGGTATGCAGGTGCGACGGCGGCGGTGTTGTCCACGATCGTTGCGGCAGTGGTTGTTCCGGCCACGGCCCACGCGACCGCCACCGCCGACGTCGTCGCGGGCCGCGAGCGGGTGAAGGTGACGGTGCACGGCGTGCCCGTCCACCCGGAGAGCTGCCGCGTCGATCCGGACGCGGACGGGAACACCCGCAGTCTGCCTCTCGAGCCGTCCGGGTCGATGGTCGCCCATCAGGTGGCGCCCGGGCCCCGGCGGGTGGTCGTCTGGTGCCCGGACGGCGGCGTCGTCCACGAGCAGATCGTCCACGTCCTACCCGCCGATCCGCTCGCCGATCTCGCGGACCATGTGTTCCGCACCGCCGGCAGCAGCGACCGCGTCACCGACCCGACCCTGCGCTGACGCGCCGGTGCGTCCTTTGGGTTGCCCTGACCGCCCAAAGGACACACCGGCGGCGCAGCCGCCCCGGCTACACGCGCTCGATGATCGTCACGTTCGCAGTGCCGCCGCCCTCGCAGATCGTCAGCAGCCCGTACCGGCCCTCGCGCCGCTCGAGCTCGTTGAGCAGCGTCGCCATCAGCTTGGTGCCGGTGGCGCCGAGCGGGTGACCCAGCGCGATGGCGCCGCCGTTGACGTTGACCTTGGCCGGGTCTGCGCCGATCTCCTTGATCCAGGCCAGCACGACGGGGGCGAAGGCCTCGTTGATCTCGACCAGATCGATGTCGTCGATGCTCAGACCGGTCTTCGCCAGCGCGTGCTGCGTGGCCGGGATGGGCGCGCTGAGCATGAAGATCGGGTCGTCGCCGCGGGCGCTGAGGTGATGGATCCGTGCACGAGGCTTCAGGCCGTACGTGCGCACGGCCTCGTCGGAGGCGAGCAGCACCGCCGACGCACCGTCGGAGATCTGGCTGGCGACGGCGGCGGTGAGCCTGCCGCCCTCGACGAGCGTCGCGAGGGACGCCATCTTCTCGAGGCTCGTCTCGCGGGGCCCCTCGTCGACGGCGGCGTCGCCGAGCGGGACGATCTCGCCCTCGAAGCGGCCCTCGGCGATGGCCGCCTTGGCCCGCTCGTGGCTCTGCAGCGCCCAGCGCTCGAGGTCCTCACGGCTGAGATCCCACTTGTCGGCGATCATCTCGGCACCGCGGAACTGCGAGACCTCCTGATCGCCGTAACGCTCGGTCCAGCCGGTCGAACCCCCGAACGGGGTGTCGAAGCCGTACTGCTGCCCGACGATCATCGCCGCCGAGATCGGGATCTGCGACATGTTCTGCACGCCGCCGGCGACGATGAGGTCGGCGGTGCCGGACAGGATGGCCTGCGCACCGAAGTGCAGGGCCTGCTGGCTCGACCCGCACTGCCGGTCGACGGTGACGCCGGGGACGTGCTGCGGGTAGCCGGCGGCGAGCCACGAGGTGCGGGCGATGTTGCCGGCCTGACCGCCGATGGCGTCGACGCAGCCGAAGACGACGTCGTCGACGTCGCTCGGGTCGATGCCGGTGCGGTCCACGATCGCCTTGATCACGTGCGCGCCCAGGTCGGCGGGGTGGACGGCGGACAGGCCGCCGTTCTTCTTGCCGATCGGGGTGCGTACCGCGTCGACGATGTATGCCTCGGTCATGAGGGACTCCTAGTCGGTTCCGGGAAAAGTCGGTTCAGGGATTGGCAAGTCCGTCGAGCACGATGGACAGGTACTGCTGGGCCACCTTGTCGGCGGTGAGGGTGCCACCGGGCCGGTACCAGCGCACGGCCACCCACACGGTGTCGCGCAGGAACCGGAAGACGAGTTCGACGTCGACGTCCGGCCGGAACGTGCCGTCGGCGATGCCGCGCTCGATCACCCCCACCCACAGGTCGCGGAATTCGGTGTTGCGATCGGAGATGTAGGAGAACCGCTCGTTCTCCACGAGCCGCTTGGCCTCGTCCTGGTAGATCGCGACCGCGGCGTGCGACTTGTCGATCGACTCGTACGACGCGGTGATGAGCGCCTCGAGGGTGGCACGCGAGTCCGAACCCGAGGCGACGATCTCGCGGTAGCGACCGAACAGGTCGTCGAGAAATCCCCGCAGGATCTCGTCGACCATCGACTCCTTGGAGTCGAAGTGGTGGTAGAGACTGCCCGACAGGATGCCTGCGGCGTCGGCGATGTCGCGCACGGTGGTGGCACGCACGCCGCGCGAGGCGAACAGTTCCGCGGCGATGTCGAGCAGCTCGGCCCGACGCCCGGACTTGGTGGCATCGTCTCTGGGAGGAGTCATGGAGGCATCCTTTCAGGGCTGCCGTGCGCGGTTTCGGTAGCGGCCGCTACCGGAACCGCGCACGGGTCAGGCCCGCTGCGACGAGATCGAGACGACCTCACCGGTCAGGTACGTGGTGTAGTCGCTGGCGAGCATGGCGATGGTCGCGGCGATCTCCCACACCTCCGCGGCCCGCCCGTACGCCTCGTCGGCGGCGAGCCGGTCGAGCAGTTCCTCGCTGGTGACCTTCGCGAGGAAGGCGTGCCGCGCGATCGACGGCGCGACGGCGTTGATCCGGACCCCGTACTCGGCGGCCTCGATCGCCGAGCAGCGGGTCAGCGCCATCACGCCGGCCTTGGCGGCCGCGTAGTGCGCCTGCGAGTGCTGCGCGCGCCACCCGAGCACGGAGGCGTTGTTGACGAGGACGCCGCCGTGGTCGGCCGACCGGAAGTAGCGCAGCGCCGCGCGCGTCGCACGGAAGGTGCTGGTGAGGGTGATGTCGAGGACGCGGTCCCACTGCTCGTCGGTCATGTCGACGACGGGGGTCTCGCCGCCGAGGCCGGCGTTGTTGACCAGCACGTCGATGCGCCCGAGTCGCTCGGCGGCCCCGGTGATCAGCGCATCGACCTGCTCGGTCGAGGAGACGTCGCACACGACGGACTCCACCTGCTGCGACGGGAACTCGGCGGCGAGCTTGTCGACCGTCTCCCCGAGCCGGCGCTCGTGGAAGTCGGAGACGAGCACGTCGCCGCCCTCGAGCAGGGCGCGACGGGCGGTCGCGAACCCGATGCCCGTGCCGGCGGCGGCGGTGACGACGACCTTCTTGCCGCTCAGCAGGCCGTGGCCCGGGGTCTCGACGGGCGGGGTGGCGAGGGGGGAAGTGGTCACGGACGGGCCTCTCGGGGAAGGCCGAGCACGCGCTCGGCGATGATGTTGCGCTGGATCTCGTTGGATCCGCCGTAGATGGTGTCGGCGCGGGTGAACAGGAACAGCCGCTGCCATTCGGCGAGCTCGAGGTGCTCGGGGTCCGAGAGCACCGACGGGATGCCGGCGTGGTCGTGGTCCGGTCCGGTGAGCGAGGCAGGCCCCTGCACGTCCATTGCCAGGGCGCCGAGGTCGCGATGCCAGTTGGCCCACAGCAGCTTCGCCACCGACGCCTGGCCGGGGTCGGCGTCGCCGAGGGTGCGCACGGCGTGGGCCCGCATGACGCGCAGACCGATCCGGGCGCGGGCGATCCGTTCGCGGATGTGCGCGTCGTCGGCCGCACCGGTCGCGACCGCGAGATCGGCGATGCTCTGCAGCTCCCGGGCGAAGCCGATCTGCTGGCCGAGGGTCGACACTCCCCGCTCGAAGGTGAGCAGGCCCATCGCGACCTTCCAGCCGTCGCCGGGAGCACCGACGACGAGGTCGGCGTCGGTGACGGCGTCGTCGAAGAAGACCTCGTTGAACTCGGAGGTGCCGGTGAGCTGCTGGATGGGCCGGACCGTCACGCCCGGCTGATCGAGCGGCACGAGCAGGAAGCTCAGGCCGTGGTGCCGGGTCGAGCCGGGTTCGGTGCGGCACACCACGAACGCCCACTGCGCGACGTGCGCGAGCGACGTCCACACCTTCTGGCCGTTGATCACCCACTTGCCGTCCTCGAGCCGGGCGGTGGTGGAGACGTTGGCCAGGTCGGAGCCCGCACCGGGCTCGGAGTAGCCCTGCGCCCACAGTTCGGTGACGTTGCGGATCCCGGGCAGGAAGCGGCGCTTCTGTTCCTCGGTGCCGAAGGCGACGAGGGTGGGGCCGAGCAGTTCCTCGCCGAGGTGGTTCACCCGCGCCGGTGCGTTCGCCTTGGCGTACTCCTCGTGGAAGATCACCTGCTGCTCGAGGGTCGCACCGCGGCCACCGTGCTCGGTGGGCCAGCCGATGCAGGTCCATCCGGCGGCGGCGAGGTGCCGGTCCCAGGCCAGACGTTCCTCGAAGAACTCGTGCTCGCTGCCCGGTCCGCCCTTGCCTCTGAGCGCGGCGAACTCGCCGGTCAGGTTCTCCTCCAGCCACCGGCGGACGGTCGCGGCGAATTCGGTGTCGGCCAAACCCGTGTCGTCCAGTCTCTCGCTCTCATGCACGTCTGTACGATAACCTACCAAGCACTTGCTAGGTAGGGAGCTCCGTGACTGCACAACCGAGAACCACACCGGCCGCCGTCGAACGCGCCGCATCGGTGTACGCCGACCGGACCGCGATCGTCGACGGCGACGTGCGACCGACGTTCGCACAACTTCGCGATCACGTCCGCGAATTCGCCGCCGCACTCGTCGCCCACGGCGTCGGGCCCGGCGCACGCGTCGCGATCTGGTCGCCCAACACCCACCACTGGATAGTCGCTGCGCTCGGGATCCAGTGGGCCGGCGGCGTCGTCGTCCCCGTCAACACCCGCTACACCGGGGCGGAGGCGCACGACATCCTCGACCGCATCCGTGCCGAGGCCCTCGTCGTCGCCGGCGACTTCCTCGGCACGGACAGGTACGCCGCCCTGCGCGCCGCCGCGCCCGGCCTGCACGTGCCCACCGTGGTGCGGGTCCCGCTGGGTGGGACCGACGCACCGGCCGACGGCGTCGTGGACTGGGACGACTTCCTCGCCGCGGCGACGGCGGACGCGCGCACCGAGGCCGACGCCCGGGCGCGGGCCGTCTCCCCCGACGACGTCAGCGACATCCTGTTCACCTCGGGCACGACCGGGCGCAGCAAGGGCGTGCTCAGCGCCCACCGGCAGCTGATCGGGGTCGCGCAGGCGTGGGCCGAGTACGCCGAGCTCACGCCGGACGACAACTACCTGATCATCAATCCGTTCTTCCACAGCTTCGGCTACAAGGCCGGGTTCGTCGCCGCGCTGCTCGCGGGCGCGACCGCCGTGCCGATGGCGGTGTTCGACGTCGAGAAGGTCATGGCCACCGTCGCCGACCGGCGGATCAGCGTGCTGCCGGGCGCACCGACGATCTACCAGAGCATCCTCGACCACCCCCGCCGCGACGAGTTCGACATGTCGTCCCTGCGGATCGCGGTCACCGGGGCCGCACCCGTGCCCGTCGCGCTCGTCGAGCGCATGCAGAACGAACTGAGCTTCGACGCCGTGCTCACCGCGTACGGCCAGACCGAGGCCGTGGTCGCGACGATGTGCCGCACCGACGACGATCCCGTCACCGTCTCCACCTCCTCCGGCCGCGCCGCCGCCGGCTTCGAGGTCCGCATCGGCGACAAGGGCGAGATCCTGCTGCGCGGCCCGAACGTGATGCTCGGTTACCTCGACGACCCGGAGGCCACCGCCGAGACCATCGACGCCGACGGCTGGCTGCACACCGGCGACGTCGGCACCCTCGACGAACGCGGCTACCTCGACATCACCGACCGGCTCAAGGACATGTACATCAGCGGGGGGTTCAACGTCTATCCCGCCGAGATCGAGGCGGCGTTGATGCGCCTGCCCGGCGTCCACGAGGTCGCGGTCGTCGGCGTGCCCGACGAGCGCATGGGCGAGGTCGGCCGCGCGCACGTCGTCGCCCTCGAGGGCAGCGGCCTCACCGAGGAGTCGGTGATCGCGTTCTGCAAGGAGAAGCTGGCCAACTTCAAGGTGCCGCGCTCGGTTCGCTTCACCGGGCACCTGCCCCGTAACCCGTCCGGCAAGGTTCTGAAAAACATTCTGCGTGAGGAGAAGTCATGACCGTCCCCTACGAGCCCGATGTCGTCACCTACGAGGTGCGCGACGGCATCGCGATCGTCACCCTCAACCGGCCGGACTACCGCAACGCGCAGAACTCCGTGATGACCTACGCGCTCGACGCCGCCTTCGAACGCGCCGTCGAGGACGACGAGGTCAAGGTGATCGTGCTCGCCGGCAACGGCAAGCACTTCTCCGCCGGGCACGACCTGGGCACCCCCGGTCGTGACCACCACGTCCACTACGACAACAAGGCCGTCATGTGGTGGGACCACGTCGACAAGCCCGGCGGCGACCAGCGGTACGCCCGCGAGATGGAGGTGTACCTGGGCATGTGCCGCCGCTGGCGGGAGATCCCCAAGCCGACGGTGGCGATGGTGCAGGGCGCATGCATCGCCGGCGGCCTCATGCTCGCGTGGGTGTGCGACCTGATCGTCGCCTCGGAGGACGCGTTCTTCTCGGATCCGGTGGTGCGGATGGGCATTCCCGGCGTGGAGTACTTCGCCCACCCCTGGGTCCTGGGCACGCGCTTCGCCAAGGAGATCCTCTACACCGGTGACCGCTTCGGTGCCCAGCGCGCCTACGAGGTCGGCATGGTCAATCGTGTCGTGCCACGCGAGAAGCTCGAGGAGGAGACCCTCGCCCTGGCCGGACGGATCGCGGAGATGCCGCGGTTCGGGCTGGCCCTGACCAAGCGCGCCGTCAACCAGTGCGAGGACCAGATGGGCATGCGCAACGGCATGGACTCGGTGTTCGGCCTGCACCACTTCGCGCACGCCCACAACGCCGAGGTCGGCACCGACTCCCTCGGCGGCATGAACGCGAAATCGATGGCCGCGAGCGCACGCCCGGTGAGCGGCTCTGCCGCGCAGGAAGGAACGAAGTAGTGGATCTGCAACTCGACGACGCGACCCTCGCCTTCCGCGACGAGGTCCGCGCCTTCCTCACCGAGAACGTCCCGTCGAGCCCGCTGAAGTCCATGGACACGGCCGAGGGCTTCGAGGAACACCGCGAGTGGGAACGCACCCTCGCCGAGGCCCGTCTGTCGGTCGTCTCGTGGCCCGAAGAACTCGGCGGGCGCAACGCCACGCTGCAGCAGTGGGTGGTGTTCGAGGAGGAGTACTACCGCGCCGGAGCGCCGGGCCGGGTCAGCCAGAACGGTATCTTCCTGCTCGCTCCCACGCTGTTCGAGCACGCCCACCCCGACCAGCTCGCGCGCATCATGCCGCGCATGGCCCGCGCCGACGACATCTGGGCCCAGGCCTGGTCCGAGCCGGAGTCCGGCAGCGACCTCGCGTCGCTGCGCTCGACCGCCCGGCGGGTCGACGGCGGGTGGCTGCTCAACGGGCAGAAGACGTGGAGCTCGCGGGCGTCCTTCGCGGACATGGGCTTCGGCCTGTTCCGTTCCGACCCGGATGCGCAGCGGCACAAGGGCATCACCTACTTCATGTTCGATCTGCGTGCCGAGGGCGTCACCGTCCGGCCCATCGACCAGCTCGACGGCGAACCCGGCTTCGCGGAGATCTTCCTCGAAGACGTGTTCGTCCCGGACGATCCCGCCGACCCCGGCGAGTCCGGCGTGATCGGCGGCGTGAACGAGGGATGGCGCGTCGCGATGAGCACCGCCTCGAACGAACGCGGACTGTCGCTGCGCTCCCCCGGACGGTTCCTCGCCACCGCCGACCGCCTGCTGGCGCTGTACGCGGCGTCGGACCGGCACGGGGACGCGGCCCTGCGCAACCGCGTCGCCGACGCGTGGATCGGGGCGCGCGCATACGAGTTGTCCACCTGGGCCACCGTCACCCGGCTGCAGGACGGCGGCCAGCTCGGCGCCGAGTCGTCCATCAACAAGGTGTTCTGGTCGGACTGGGACATCGCCGCCCACGAGACCGCGCTGGACCTGCAGGGCCCGGCCGCGGAGATCGCCGACGGCTGGACCGACGGCTACCTGTTCTCGCTGTCGGGGCCGATCTACGCGGGCACCAACGAAATCCAGAAGAACGTCATCGCCGAGCGGCTGCTCGGCCTTCCGAAGGGCGACCGATGAGATTCGCGCTCGACTCCTCCCACGAGGACTTCGCGTCCAGCATCGACGCGCTGCTCGCCAAGTCCGATCTGCCTGCGGTCGTCCGGTCGTGGGCCGCCGGTGACACCGGCCCCGGCCTGAAGGTGTGGCAACGGCTCGCCGAGGTCGGCGTCGGCGCGCTGCTCGTCGACGAGGACCACGACGGTCTCGGGGCCGACGCCGTCGACCTCGTCGTCGCCATGGAACAGCTCGGTCGCCACGCGGTGCCCGGCCCGATCGTGGAGACCGTGGCCGTCGCGCCGATCCTGCTGGCCGCCGTCGCTCCGGACCGGCTGCCCGCACTCGCCTCCGGTGAGCTCGCGACGGTCGCCGCGGCACCGCACGTGCCGTACGCGGTCGACGCCGACGTCGCCGACCTCGTGCTGCACGTCGACGGCGGCACGGTCTCGACGGGCACCGCCGGCGACGTTCGGCAGTCCGTCGACCCGGCCCGTCGTCTGCATGCCGTCGCCGCGGCGGACGCATTGGGCGACACGGACTTCGGCGCGGCGTTCGACTACGGAGCCCTGGCCACCGCGGCGCAGCTGCAGGGGCTCGGACGCACCCTCCTCGACACTACGGTCGAGTACGCGCAGCAGCGCAAGCAGTTCGGTCGCGCCATCGGCTCGTTCCAGGCCGTCAAGCACCACCTCGCCGAGGTCGCCGTCGGCCTCGAGATGGCGCGCCCGCTGCTGCTCGGTGCGGCCCTCGCGGTGCGCGACGGCGCAGCGACCGCCTCCCGCGACGTCTCGGCCGCGAAAGTCGCCTGCGGCGACGCGGCCTACCGGGCGGCACAGACGGCACTGCAGGTGCACGGCGCCATCGGCTACACCCTCGAACACGATCTGTCGCTGGCGTTGACCCGGGTGCGGGCCCTCGTCACCGCGTGGGGCACCGCGGACGTGCACCGGGCGCGGGTAGTCGACGCACTGGAGGACGCATCGTGACCTTCGAGACCGAGGATCGCGCCGCGCTGCGCGAGTCGGTGCGCAGCCTGCTCGCCCGGCACTCCGATTCCGCGGCGGTGCGCAAGGCCATCACCCTCCCGGACGGCTACGACGCCGACCTGTGGCAGAAGCTGGTCGAACAGATCGGGGTCGCAGCCCTCGCCGTGCCCGAGGAATACGACGGTGTCGGCGCCTCCCTCGCCGAGACCCACGTCGTGCTCGAGGAACTCGGCCGCACGCTCACCCCGTCGCCGATGCTCGGCTCGGCGGTGCTCGCGGCCCAGGCTCTGCTGCTCTCCGGCGACACCGACGCATGCACCCGCCTGTTGCCGGGCATCGCCGCCGGGGAGATCGCCGCGGTGTGCTGGGCTTCCGAAGCCGGCTGGTCCACACCCGGTGTCGTCCTCGAGGGCGGCCGGCTCGACGGCACCGCCCACTACGTGCTCGGCGGGGACGTCGCGACGACCTTGCTGGTGCTCGCGGCCGACGGGGACGACGTCGCGCTCGTCGAGGTGGATCCGGACGCCGACGGTGTCGTGCGACGCCGGGTGCCGACGATGGATCCGACCCGCACCCTCGCCGAGGTGCGCTTCGAGGGGGTGACGGGCCGGCGGCTCGCGGCGTCCGCCGCTCTCGAGGAGCGCCTGCGGACCGTCGCGCTGATCGCGCTGTCGGCCGAGCAGGTCGGCGCGGCCCGGGCCGCGCTGGATCTGACGGTGGAGTACTCGAAGAACCGCAGGCAGTTCGGCCGGGTCATCGGGTCGTTCCAGGCGCTCAAGCACCGCATGGCCGACATGTACGCACTGGTGGAGACCGCACGCTCGATGTCGTACGCGGCCGCGCTGTCGCAGGACACGCAGGACGCGTACGCGGCGAAGGTGTACTGCTCGGAGGCCTTCGAACAGGTGGCCGCGGAAGCGATCCAGTTGCACGGGGGCATCGCGATCACCTGGGAACACGACGCGCAGCTGTACTTCAAACGCGCGCACGGGGCGGCCCAGCTGTTCGGGCAACCGCGGGAGTTCGTGACCGCGATCGCGCGTTGAGCGCGGGCGGCACCCGCATCCGGGTGCCGCCACCGTTGCCGGCGGGGGGCCCCGCCC
>NZ_AJFC01000193.1:0-13946 GCF_000256505.1 Rhodococcus sp. P14
GCGGCACCGTCCGTACACCGTCTGCCCGGTCCGTAGCAGCGGGACATGCACATCGTCCGCTCGGTTCGGTACCCACGCCTCCCCGCCCCGGGCCCGGGCAAGCAACCTTGCCGGATCGAGTGCGGTGCCCTTATCTTCAGAGAGGACGCAGCAGCTGCCAACTGCCCGGCCTGTTCCTCGGGTGACCCTCGACAGACGTCGCGCACCATGGCGTCCCGCTCCCGAGCGCCGGCCGGGGAAGGAGGGGTCATGCCGGCTCGGTCTTCCGGCGGGAGCTCTGACGAGGCCCGCCGCGCGGTGGGGATCCCCGATGTCGTCGAGACGGACCTGGGGACATTCCGATTCGACGACGGTGTCCCGGACCTGGACACGATGGCGTTGTGCTGGGATCGTCTCGACCTGCTGCGCGGCGTCGACGTGTTCCTGAACGCGGTTCCCGGCGCGTCGCTCGCGGCCGCACGTGCCGCGTTCCCGTCGCTGGGAATCCACACGTCGCGGGACATGGCCGTGTGCGCGCGCATGGATTCGGTGCCCTACCTCCTGACAGCCAACACCGAGACGACCTATGGGTTCACCTTGCTCGACCTGCGGGCCGACGGGCCGACGGTGGTCGAGTGCCCGCCGATGTCACTCGACGTGGTCGACGACTTCTGGTTCCGGTACGTGGCCGACCTGGGCAATGCCGGGCCCGACAGGGGGCAGGGCGGGAAGTACCTGTTCCTGCCGCCGGGCTACGAGGGCGAGGTCCCCGAGGGCTACTTCACCTTCCGCTCGCGCACGTTCACCAACTTCCTGTTCGCCCGCAACCTCGGCGGGCTCGATGTCATCGAGCAGACCCGTATCTATCCGCTCGACCAGGCCGGTGACCCGCCGGAGATGCGGTTCGTGAAAGCAGACGGCGTGCCGTACAACACCGTCCACTCGAACGACTTCTCGTTCTACGAAGAGGTCGACCAGATCGTCCAGGAAGAACCGGTCGACGCACTCGATCCCGAGCTTGCCGGTCAGCTGGCGGCGATCGGCATCGTCAAGGGCCGGCCGTTCGCTCCCGATCAGCGGATGCGCGCAATCCTGTCTCAGGCGGCGCCGATCGGTGCGGCGATTGCGCGCACTCTCGCGTACCGGCCACGTGACCCGCAGTCCTACATCTACGGCCGGGACGTGTCGTCGTGGAAGACGGCCTTCGTGGGCGGAAGCTCCGAGTTCCTGCACGACGGTGTTCGTCTCCTGGATGCCCGTACGCTGTTCCACTACGTCGCCACCGTCGTCACGCCGGCGATGGCGACGCCGACGGTGGGAGTGGGCTCGCAGTACGCCTACACCGCCGAGGACTCCGAGGGACAGTGGCTGGACGGGGGCCGCACCTACCGGGTGCACCTGCCCGCAGGCATTCCCGCCAAGGACTTCTGGTCGCTGTGCGTCTACGACTGCCAGTCCCGCTCCCTGCTGCAGACCGACAACCCGTACCCGTCACTCAACAGCAACACCGGGACGGTCGCAGCCGACGAAGACTGCTCCGTGGACGTCTACTTCGGACCCGCATCACCGGCGGGCCGGGAGTCGAACTGGATCCAGACGGTCCCGGACAAGTCCTGGTTCCTGCTCCTGCGCCTCTACGGACCACTCCAGGCATGGTTCGATCGGACCTGGCGACCCAGTGAGATCGAACCCCTCGCCTGACCGAGACGCGGGGGGCGGTCTCGGCGCAGGAAGACTGCTCGCGTGATCGCACCTCCTGGCCCCGCCGGAGCGGCGATCGGACTTCGAGCGTGCTCGTCCGGTGGCGTTTCCCGACGGGGCACCGAACCACGATTCCGCAGTATCCCGCTGGGCGAGTGAGCGACGGACTCGAGCGCGGCAGGACACCTTCGGACTCGTTAGCCTGGGACGATGAGCACTCCCGTCATCACGCTGAATTCCGGTACCACCATCCCGCAGCTCGGCCTGGGAGTCTGGCAGGCCACCGACGAGCAGACCGAACACGCCGTGCGCTACGCCCTCGACGAGGCGGGCTACCGGCACATCGACACCGCCGCCGCGTACGGCAACGAGGAGGGTGTCGGACGCGGGATCGCGTCGGCGTCCGTCCCGCGGGAGGACGTCTTTCTCACCACGAAGTTGTGGAACTCCGACCAGGGCTACGATCGGGCGTCGAAGGCGTTCGACGAGAGTCTGCGCCGCCTCGGCACCGACTACGTCGACCTGTACCTGATCCACTGGCCGCTGCAGGACGACGACCGGCTGCTGCGCACGTGGGACGCGCTCGAGAAGATCGCCGAGTCCGGACGGGCCAAGGCGATCGGCGTGTGCAACTTCGAGCCGCACCACCTGCAGCTGCTCGTCCATCGCGGCGGCATGCTGCCCGCCGTCGACCAGGTGGAGCTGCACCCGCACCTTCCCCAGCAGGAGATCCGCGCCTTCGCGGCCGACCACGGGATCGCCGTCGAATCGTGGAGCCCGCTGGGCGGTACCAGCAACTCGGGCTGGGGCCGCGAGTCCAAGCCGAACACGCTCCTGGTGGATCCGATCATCACTCGCATCGCGGACCGGCACAGCAAGTCGGCTGCCCAGGTGCTGATTCGCTGGCACCTGCAGAACGGGTTGATCGTCATTCCGAAGTCCGTCCACGACGAGCGGATCACGCAGAACATCGACGTGTTCGACTTCGAGCTCGACGACCTCGATCTGAGCGAGATCGCGACCCTCGACGACGGCACGCGTGTCGGCATGCACCCGGACGAGATGAACCTCGGCGCACCGAGCTGACGGACCCACCCTGCACGGGCGGCCGCGCCCATCCGGCGCGGCTGCCCGCTCTGCTGCCCGCTCTTCGGACGCATTCGCCGACCACTCTTGCGCTCCCAGCACGGACCACGAATAGTAGAACACGTTCTCATCCGCAACCCGGCCGGCCACCGCCGGGTGCGCGATCGGTCCGCGCAGAAGGGGCAGGGCGTGACGACACACATGATCTCGGGCACCGCGATCGAGATGCCGGTGCGAGTCCGGACCGCGACGGCATTCACGGCGATGTACTCGGTGCCCGCCGCGCCGGCTCAGGCGCTGATCGACCACTCTGGACTCGAACTGCTGCACCCCCGCCCGGGTCGCGGAGTCTGCATCCTGGTGTTCGTGGACTACGTCGACGGTGATCTCGGACCCTACAACGAGTTCGGCGTGTGCTTCCTCGTTCGCGACCACCGCCGGCGCGGCGGCACCGCGCTGCGGGATCTGCGGGAACTCGTCCGCGGCGGCGCGGGTGCCCTCATCCACCGGCTCCCGGTGGACGGCGAGTTCACCCTGGCGGCGGGACGCGGGATCTGGGGATTCCCCAAGACTCTCGCCGACTTCGACGCCGACCACACCGGCGACGTCAAGCGCGCGTCGGTGCGCAGCGACGGGCAGCTGATCGCGGAACTGTCGGTCCGGCCGGGTTTCGCGGTTCCCGGCCGGGGCGCGGCCGCCTCCGTCACGGCCTACTCGCATCTGGGCGGCGTCACCCGGCGCACCGGATGGGCGATGCATCCCGCCGGCGTGCGCAGCCGCATCGGCGGCGCCGACCTGCGGCTGGGCACCCACCCCATCGCCGGTGAACTGCGCACCCTGGGTCTGCCCCGGCGCGCGCTGCTCACGTCGTCGATCTCCCGTCTGCAGATGACGTTCGGAGACGCCGAACCGATCTGACCCGACCGCCGGGTTTCGGCGCGCGCCGCAGTGGGCACCCACCGAGTCGAAGACACAATCGATCGGTGAGGTCACCATGATCAACAACAGCGACATCGATGCGCTCGTCGGCGCCACCGTCCACGGTCCCGGCGGCGACAAGCTCGGCAAGGTCGGCGAGGTCTATCTCGACAACCGGACCGGCAACCCTGCGTGGATCACCGTCGTCACCGGCCTGTTCGGCACCCGTCGGCACTTCGTGCCGATCGACGTCGCCGAGTTGGACGGTAAGGACGTCCGTCTGCCGTTCGACAAGGACACGGTGACCGGCGCCCCGAACATCGACGAGGACGGCCGTCTCACCCCCGAGGAGGAGACGCAGCTCTATCGGTACTACGACAGGGCGGATACCGATACCGACACCGGACGCGCGCCGGATAGCGACCGGACACCCGACACCGGTCGCGACACCGGCCGGACACCCGACACCGACCGACTGCGCGACGCCGATCGGACACCGTCCACCGGTGCGCCGGGTGTCGCGACCTCGGCGCCGCCGTCGGCACCGTCGCACGGCGGCGGCACCGGCGGGACACCGCAGCAGGGCACGCCACAGCACGGCACGCCACAGCAGCACGGCACGCCCTCGCCCGGTCCGCGGCTCCACAAGCGGGTCGTGACCACCGAGTACTACGTCGACGAGGGCGCCCCCGGCCAGCATCCCGGCCAGCATCCCGACCAGGAGGACCGACGATGATCGAACGCGAACCCGCCGGGGCCAGCGCCGCCGGCAGAGACCCGATTCCCAACCGCGACCGCGTTTCCGACCGCGACCGTGTAGTGGCGGACGACCGCGTCACCACCACCACCGCCGCCCCCTTCGAGGAGCGGGTGACGACGAAGCCCGCCAAGACGAGCGTCGCTGCCGCACTCGCACTCGCGGTCGGCACGGCCGCACTCGTGTGCGTGCTCTCGCTCGTCCTGTCGCCGGTGGGCCTCGTGCTGTCCATCATCGGCATCGTGCTCGGTATCGTCGGCCTACGCGCCGCCCGGCGCCTCGGCGTGACCGGACGGGGCGTTGCCATCGCGGGCATCGTCCTGAGCGTCGTCTCGCTCGTGCTGTCCATCGCGTACGTCGCGGGCGTCGTCACGGTGCTCAACAACGACCGCATGGTCGAGCAGCTCGAGCAGCAGCTCGATCGGGCCCGCGACCAGCTGCCCGACAGCATCGAGGTGCCGCAACCCGGCCAGTGACGGACCGATGCCTGCCGGAGCCGGCCCCTAGAGCCAGGTGTCCTCGGAGGTGCTCGTGAGAAACGCCTCGAGGTCGTCCCGCCAGGGGGCCGGCACCGTCTTGTCCGGCTCGATCCCGGTGTACTGGCCTCGATAGAACAGCAGCGGCCGTTCCTTCTCGTCCCGCACCTCGCTCAGCGACGACACCCGACCGAACACCACCCAGTGGTCGCCCCCGTCGTGCACGGTCTCCACCGTGCAGTCGATGTGGGCGAGGGAGCCGGCGAGGATGGGCGAGCCGAGCGGCGACGGACGCCACTCGACACCGGCGAACTTGTCCGGCTCGCGGGATCCGAACCGCGCGCATGTGTCCCGCTGTTCCTCCGCGAGCACGTTGACGCAGAAGCGCCCGGAGCGTTCGATGGCGGTCCACGACCGCGACATTTTCGTCGGGCAGAACAGCACCAGGGGCGGGTCCAGCGACAGCGCCGCGAACGACTGGCAGGCGAATCCCACCGGCTCGCCGGCGTCGACTGTGGTGATGATCGTGACACCCGTACAGAACTGGCCGAGCACGGTGCGGAAGGTGCGAGGGTCGATCGTGACGTCGCCGGGTCCGGTCATGGCTGCAAGCCTACGCTGAAGTCGTGGCCCCACAGGCTGACGGCTGTGGACTCGCGGGCGATCCACTCCCGGTCCTCGACCTGCCTTCCCTCGCAGCCGAACTCGACGTCGAAACCGCCGGGGGTCTTCATGTAGAACGAGAGCATCAGATCGTTGACGTGCCGGCCCAGCGTCGCCGACATCTTGACCTTGCGGCGCAGGGCCCGGTCCAGGCACAGCCCGACGTCGTCGGAATTCTCCACCTCGATCATCAGGTGCACGATGCCACTCGGCGTGGGCATCGGAAGGAACGCCAGGCTGTGGTGCCGGGGATTGCATCCGAAGAAGCGGAGCCAGGCCGGTTTCCCGTCGGCCGGGCGGCCCACCATCTGCGGCGGCATGCGCATCGAGTCCCGCAACCGGAAGCCGAGGACGTCGCGGTAGAAGTGCAGCGCCTCCTCGTCGTCGCGGGTGGACAGGACGACGTGCCCGAGTCCCTGCTCTCCGGTGACGAACCGGTGCCCGTACGGACTCACGACGCGGCGGTGCTCGAGCGCGACCCCGTGGAACGCCTCGAGAGTATTGCCGGACGGGTCCTGGAACACGATGAGTTCGTCGACCCGGCGGTCGGCGAGTTGCTCGGCCGTGCCCTCCTTGAACGGCACTTCGGCGGCCGCGAGGTTGTCACGCACCTCCTGCAGCTCGGCGGCGTTCGCGGTCTCCCAGCCGGAGACGAGCAGCCGGTCGCTCTCGTGCGGCTCGATGACCAGCCGGGCCGGGAAATCGTCCATCCGGAGGTAGAGCGCCGCGGGATCGACGCCCTTGCCCTCGACCATGCCGAGCACCTTCAGACCGTATTCCCGCCAGGCGTCCATGTCGGTGGCGCCGATGCGCAGGTAGGCGAGGGATCGGATACCCATGTCAGTTGCTCCTGTCCGTCAGGAAGTCCGTTGTCAGGCGGTTGAACTCGTCGAACTTCTCGAGCTGAGCCCAGTGTCCGCAGCCACCGAAGACGTGCAGTTGCGCCCGCGGGATCATCTTGAGCGCGACGAGCGCGCCGTCGAGCGGGTTGACCCGGTCCTCGCGCCCCCAGATCAGCAGCACCCGCTGCCGGAGCTTGTAGGCGTCGCGCCAGAGCATGCCGAGCTCGAAGTCCGGACCGGAGAACGACTTCCCCATCGCGCGTGCGGCAGCGAGGGATTCCGAGGTGCTCGCGGCGGCGAACCGTTCGTCGACCAGCTCGTCGGTGATCAGCGACTGGTCGTAGACCATCACCCGGAGGAACGCCTCGAGCTTCTCCCGGGTGGGGCCCTCCGGCGGCGCCGCGAACCGGCCGAGGTTCTTCACGCCCTCGGTGGGGTCGGGGGCGAAGAGGTTGACGCTCAATCCGCCCGGCCCCATGAGCACGAGCCGTCCGGCGCGGTCCGGGAAGTCCAGCGCGAATCGCACTGCGGCGCCGCCGCCGAGCGAGTTGCCGAGCAGGTGCACGCGCCCCTCGAGCCCGAGGTGGTCGAGCAGGTCCTTCAGCGCGGTGGCGCTGTGCACGAAGTACTGCGGGTGTTCGGTGGGCTTGTCGGACCTGCCGTAGCCGGGCTGGTCGACACACAGGACGTGGAAATGCTCGGCCAGCACGGGGATGTTGCGGGCGAAGTTGGACCAGCCGGAGGCGCCCGGCCCGCCGCCGTGCAGCAGGACGATCGTGGTGTCGTTGCCGACCCCCGCCTCGTGGTAGTGCAACCGCAGGTCGTCCCGCACCTGCGCGAACCGGGACGTGGACTCGTAGGTGATCTCTTCCGTCGCAGTCAATTCGATATCCCCTACACCATCGTGTCGGTGATCGGCAGGCCGAACTCGCCGGCGCCGAACATCACGTAGGCGCGTTCGGCGTCGTTGGCGGCGTGGACCCGCCCGGCGTGGGCGTCGCGCCAGAACCGCTGGATCGGCGTGCCGTTGGCGAGGGCGGTGGCGCCGGAGTTCTCGAACAGCAGGTCGATGGAGGCGATGGCGCGGCCCGTCGCCCGGACCTGGTCGCGACGGGCACGCAACCGCAGGTCCATCGGGACCTCCTCGCCGGCGACGAGGTGCGCGTACTCCTCGGCGACGTTGCCCGACAGCTGACGCCACGCGGCGTCGATGTCGCTGGACGCCTCCGCGATCCGGACCTTGGAGAACGGATCGTCCTTGGCCTTCTCCCCCGCGTACGCGGCACGAACCCGCTTACCCTGATGGTCGACGTGGGCCCGGTACGCGCCGAAGGCCATGCCGACGATCGGCGTCGAGATCGTCGTGGGATGGATGGTGCCCCAAGGCATCTTGTAGACGGGTGCGGTGTTGCGCTCGAGCCCCGGCGCGGTGAGCTCGCTCATGGCGCGGAAGCTGAGGAAGCGGTGCCGCGGCACGAACACGTCCTGCACCACCACGGTGTTCGATCCGGTACCCCGGAGCCCGACGACGTTCCAGACGTCGTCGATCGCGTAGTCCGCGCGCGGGATCAGGAAGCTGCCGAAGTCGACGGGGCGGCCGTCCTTGATCACCGGGCCGCCCACGACGACCCAGGTGGCGTGGTCGCACCCGGAGGACCAGGCCCACGCACCGTTGACCTTGTATCCGCCGTCGACGACCTCGCCGGCGCCCATGGGGGCGTAGGACGAGGAGATGCGGACATCGGTGTCCTCGCCCCACACGTCTTCCTGGGCCTGCTGCGCGAACAGCGCCAGATGCCAGTTGTGGACACCGATGATGCCGGAGACCCAGCCGGTGGAGCCGCACGCGGCGGCGATGTTGCGGACCGCCGTGTAGAAGGTGACCGGATCGGCTTCGTACCCGCCCCACTGGCTCGGTTGGAGCAGTCGGAAGAAGCCGGTCTCCTGCAGCGCCTTGATCGAGTCGTCGGGGATGCGGCGAAGGTCTTCGGTCTCCTGTGCACGTTCCCGCAGGGCGGGCAGCAGCGCGTCGATCCGCTGCAGCACCTCGTGGCTCTCGTGGTCGCCCACTGGACGCTCCCGTCTGTTCCGGAATTGATCGCTTGATTCGAGACTAGAACACGTTCCCATTTGTGTCGAGACCGGAGCCGCATCCCAGGTCGACGGGCTTTCCGTGGGACGAAAGTCCTCGAACGCTTCCGGTACGCGCCAAAATTCTATAACGTGTTCTACCAAGCATCCGAAGGAAAGTGAGGGGACGATGGCACAGGTTCGCGAGATCGACGTCGGAGAGGTCCGCACGCGGTTCGCGCGGGGGTGGCACTGCCTCGGGCTGGCCCGGACGTTCAAGGACGGCAAGCCGCACGCCGTCGAGGCCTTCGGAACCAAACTCGTGGTCTGGGCCGACAGCGCGGGCGACCTGAAGATCCTCGACGCCTACTGCCGCCACATGGGCGGCGACCTGTCCCAGGGCGAGATCAAGGGCGACTCCGTCGCCTGCCCCTTCCACGACTGGCGATGGGGAGGAAACGGCAAGTGCACCGACATCCCCTACGCCCGCCGTGTGCCACCGCTCGCCCGCACCCGCGCCTGGCTCGCGATGGAGAAGAACGGTCAGCTCTTCGTCTGGAACGACCCCGAAGGCAACACCCCGCCGCCGGAGGTCACGATCCCGGACATCGAGCAGTACGGGTCGGACGAATGGACCGACTGGACCTGGAACTCGATCCTCATCGAGGGCGCCAACTGCCGGGAGATCATCGACAACGTCGTGGACATGGCGCACTTCTACTACATCCACTACGCCTTCCCGACGTACTTCAAGAACGTCTTCGAGGGGCACGTCGCCGCGCAGTACCTCAACACCCGGGGCCGTCCCGACAAGGGCATGTCCACCCAGTACGGCATGGAGTCGCTGCTGAAGTCGTTCGCCGCGTACTACGGCCCGTCCTACATGATCAATCCGCTGACCAACAGCTACGGCGGCTACGAGGTCGAGTCGGTGCTGATCAACTGCCACTACCCCGTCACACACGACTCGTTCGTGCTGCAGTACGGCATCATCGTCAAGAAGCCGACGGGCATGCCCGAGGAGGCGTCGAACAAGCTGGCCGCGAAGCTGACCGAAGGCATCGGCGAGGGCTTCCTGCAGGACGTCGAGATCTGGAAGAACAAGACCAAGATCGAGAATCCGTTGCTGTGCGAGGAGGACGGCCCGGTCTACCAGCTGCGACGCTGGTACGAGCAGTTCTACGTCGACGTCGCCGACGTCACCGAGAAGATGACGCAGCGCTTCGAGTACGAGGTCGACACCACCAAGGCCAACGAGGCATGGCAGGCGGAGGTCGCCGAGAACCTCGCGCGGCAGAAGGCCGACCAGGGCAAGCAGGAAGCGGAGGTCTGACGATGGATCCCTCGACCCGGGCGCGCAGCTGGGCGAAGGCCCCGGACTTCGCCGGCCAGCCCGCCCGGGTCGAGGCGGTCCGCGCCCAGACCGCCATCGACAAGATCAACTATCTCGATTCGGGCCTGCACGAGGTGCAGTGCCGCGAGTGCGGCACCTGTGTCCTGGTGCGCAAGAACAGCTTCGACCACACGACCGTGCAATGGCGCGAGGACCCCGCGGCGGTGTGCCCGAATTTCCGGGGCTCCGAGGTCCCGGGCGCCCTGCGCGACGGCTGCCCGCAGCTGCGCGCCAGCATCGAGCAGGCCGTACTCGACGGCCGGATCACGATTCCGGACTGACAGCGCCACGCCGCACTATGCTGGCGTCGTGTTCCTCCTCTTCGGCTTCAGCACCAAGCGGCAACACCTCGGCTCCGGGCAGACCCGAACGTGCCCGAACTGCCACAACACCACACAGTGGGCACGGATCCGCGAATTCAACCAGTTCACGTTGTTCTTCGTCCCGGTCGCGCGATGGAAGCGCCGGCAGCTGGAGCAATGTGGCATCTGCGGCACCGCCGTCGAAGTCTGAGCGCCTTCATTCCGGGCGACCGTCACCGCCGGAGCGTCGGCGCACTCAGCCGATACCCGGATCGACGAGCCGAATCGAGCACCGGAGCTGTTCCGACAACTGCAACGCTGTGTGCTGCCAGACAAAAACAGTTGAGCAACATAGCTTTTCGTGTGCAGGTGAGACATTCCGTCACGGACGCCGCCTACCGGGCGTGCAACTGTTCCACAACTCCGCCCCCTCGACCGCCGGACCGGCCACCAGCGCGTCGGCGAGAATCCGGCCTCGGTCGCGCCGAGAGCGTGATCGTCGAATTTCCTCGTAGCGTCCTCGGCATCGCTCTTGCTTGTTGCGGCACCTCTTTCCACGAATCAGCCAGATCGTCCACAATTTCAGAACGCGACACCGTCATCGTCTTCCGCGAGTGCCGCAATACCGCTCGCATCGCACGAAACTCGGTACCGCACGAGCGGCCGTTCTCCGGTACGACCTGCGCGATCGATCGAGGCGAGGGAGAGATGTGCACCGCCCCTCGAGCCCGGACTGCCGGGCACCGCACGGACGCCACCGCAGGACCGGCCGGGACCGATGCACCGCGAGGTCGGTCGAAGAGCATGAAGTCAGATGCCGTCACAGCGATGAGTCCGCCGCCTCCCACGGGTCTACCTTTGCGACGGAGACACACCACTTCACCGGGAGCCGAGCCATGGGCCTGATCGACATCGAACTGTTCACCACCCTCGACCTCGTCGGACAGGCACCCGGCGGCCCCGACGAAGACCCGGAAGGATTCCCGTTCGGCGGGTGGCAGGCGCCCCTGCTCGACGAGGTCACCGGCGCGCAGATCGGGGCCGCCTACGACGGCACCGACGCCCTGCTGCTCGGCCGCCGGACCTACGACATCTTCGCCGCCTACTGGCCGCACCAGCACAGCGGCGAGGACCACGACATCGCCACACTGTTCAACAGCGTCCCGAAGTACGTGGCCTCCCGCGGCCGGCCCGACCTCTCCTGGTCCGGATCCACACAGCTCGGCCCCGATCTGGCCGGTGCGGTGCGCGAGATCCGGGACCGGCACGAGCACATCAAGGTCGTCGGGAGCCTGGACCTGGTCCAGACCCTGCTGCGCGAGAAACTCTTCGACCGGCTCGACCTGTGGGTGCACCCGATCGTGCTCGGCGTCGGGAAGAAGGTGTTCGACGCCGGCGCGGTGCCCACCAACCTCACTCTCCTCGCACCGCCGGTAGCCGGCCCGACGGGCACCGTGTACCTGCGCTACGCGCTCGCCGACGGCATACCCGGCACCGGGGACATGAGCGCCCCCGACCGCGGCGCCGGGAGGGACGGCTGAACCCGCCCCACCTGGGTCCGTGTGCTCGGCGGTGCCTCCGCCGGGTCTGCCGCCGTCGTTCCCCTCGGCGCATCACCGACGACGTAGCCCCCCGGGGACGAACACAGTCGTACCCGGCGGCGTGCACTCGGGCGTCAGGTGCCGCAGAAGGTTCGGAAGGTTGCGCTGAACGACGGCGGGGCAGGGGGGGGGTAGTCGGACCATTCGTCGCGACGATCGAACGGATGCGTGACGACGTCGAGCAGCTTCTCGAACGGGGCGAACTCTCCGTCGGTCGCGGCCCGCAACGCGGCATCGAGCTGATGATTGCGCGGGATGTACAGCGGGTTCACCCGGTCCATCGCGTCCGCGGTCGCCACCGCCTCGCGCCCCTGTGCGGTCAGTGCGCCGCGCCAGCGCTGCACCCAGGGCCCCATACGCTCGCGGGGAATCAGGGCATGCAACGGCGTCGAATGTCCCCGCAGTTCTTCCGCGAGCGCACGGAAGCTGCCCGTCCAGTCGGCGCCGTGCCCGGCCATCAGCCTCAGCAGGTCGTCGACGAGCGCACGGTCGAGGAGTGTGCCCGCCGCCCCGAGTTTGGCCGCCATCCCGGCGGCGTAGTGACCCTCGTACCGCTCCTCGAAGGTGTCGAGGACTGCCGATACCGCGCCGATCGCGTTCTCCGGCGTCGTGTCGATCAGCGGCAGCAGTGTTTCCGCGAAGCGCGCCAGATTCCATTTCAGGACAGCCGGCTGGTTGCCGAACGCGTAGCGGCCGCTGTGATCGATCGAACTGAACACCGCCGCGGGGTCGAACGCATCGAGGAAGGCGCACGGACCGTAGTCGATGGTCTGTCCCGAAATGGTCGTGTTGTCGGTGTTCATCACCCCGTGCACGAAGCCGGTGAGCGTCCACTGCGCCACCAGTGCTGCCTGTGCCTCGACCACCGCCTCGAAGAATGCCAGGTAGCGACTGCCCTCCCCCGTGGCCGGCAGCTCGGCCACCTCCGGGTAGTGGCGGGCGATCGCGTAGTCGGCCAGCCGCTGCAGGACTCCCTCCTGTCGGGCCGCGAATTCGAAGGTCCCGACCCGCAGGTGACTGGCCGCGACCCGGGCGAGCACCGCACCGGGCTGTGCGCCGTCCCGGCGTACGCGGCGGCCCGTCGCGACCACCGACAGCGCGCGCGTCGTGGGAATACCGAGGGCGTGCATGGCCTCGCTGACCAGGTACTCGCGCAGCATCGGGCCGAGGACCGCGTAGCCGTCACCGCCCCGAGAGAACGGCGTGGGCCCCGAGCCCTTCAGGTGCAGATCCACCCGCCGACCGTCACTGCCCACCACTTCGCCGAGCAGCAACGCCCGGCCGTCCCCGAGCAGCGGCGCGTACCCACCGAACTGATGGCCCGCATACGCCATCGCCACCGGCGTGGCCCCGGCCGGCGCCGTCGATCCGGACAACACCCCGACCCCGGCCTCGCTCCGCAGCACCTCCACGTCCCATCCCAGCGACACCGCGAGCCGCTCGTTGAGCACCAGCAACTTCGGGTCGGGAACATGAACACCCTGCCACGGCACGGCCAGAGCACCCAGCTCGTCGGCAAAAGTGCTTTCGAAGCCGGCCACAGCCGAGTTCGTGCTCACCGTGGACTCCGGGAATGCAGCCATCAGTCGAGGGTAACCACACCCAACCCTGTCCCGCCGCTCACGACCGGGAACACACCCGGTGGCCGACGTCGCCGGGCCACGAGGCCCCACCGCACTCGCCTGCAAGGGCTCGTCACCCCGCGGGGGCGGCGCCGGTCGGCATGGCCCACCGCGTGAGCAGCGGGCCTGCAATCAGAGGGGTGCGCCGCGAGCGCAGACGGGGGGCTGCCGGTCGGGGGCGGCGCCGGGTCACTGCGCAGCACCCCGCGCCGGCGGACCGGTCGGGCGCTCACGACGCGGGCGCGGGACCGGAGCCATGTCCGGAGCGGCGACGAGCGCGAGCCAGAGCGAGCCCGCCGAGGACCGTGCCGGTCAGTCCCAGCGCCACGGCGACGACGGCGCCGGCGAGCCCGTTGCCGGTGCCGAGGCCCCCGGCGGCGTTGACCCCGTGTACTCCACCGGCGATCACGCTGAGCGGCCCCAGCACCACGGCCACGATCGTCCGGGCTGGTCCGGTGCCGGGCCGGCGGGATCGGGCCAGGGCCAGCCCCCCGGCGACGGCGCTGATCAACCCCAGTACGGCTGGCGCCGTGGGC